>NZ_JBFTQI010000480.1:0-4630 GCF_056398925.1 Pedobacter sp. 01T416_2 | reverse complement strand
ATCTTTAATGGTCCACTCGCCAATCTTACCATCAAAAGTTTTGGTTTCATCGAAACTTACCTTTTTAGATTGATTGTTGATGGCGAATTCCAGAACTGATTGCCCATCAACTATAGGCTTATCGCTTAACGATATCGTTATGGTACCAGGTTTAGAAACCCTAAAATAAGCTGTAAAATATTCTTTTGGATTAGACCAGTTTATGATTCCCCTGTTGGATAATGTTCTTTCTGAATCCTGATGGAGAGAACTGTAGGCATTACCYCCAAGCGGGAGGGAAATTGCTGTAGCATTTTGGGCATGACTTTTTAGCCCCATGACACCGAGTACGATCAGTGTTACTAGTTTAAAAGATTTCATTGAATGATTTTTAGATAACTTGTTTAAAGCAATTGTAGGCTAAATTATCTAAAAATCATGCTTTAAAACCAAATCGTTACTTACCGAATTTTTCGTTAAACATTTTCTCTAGGGCAAACATTTCGTCACGCAGTTTTGCCGCTTGCAAAAAGTCCATATCTTTTGCTGCTTTTTGCATATCCTTACGCGTAGTATCAATTGCTCTTTGTAGCTCTGCTTTACCCATATATTGTACAATTGGATCAGCGGCAATGCTGATTTCGGCATTTTCTACATAAGCCCTGGCTTTGTTATCGCTTGCTTTCTGAGAGAAATCAAGGACAGATGTTTGCTCTAAAATCGCTTCCCTTGATTTACCAACAGTTTTAGGTGTAATGCCATGTTCAAGGTTATAAGCAATCTGTATATCCCTACGTCTGTTCGTTTCTGATATGGTTTTCTCCATGCTATCCGTAATGCTATCAGCATACATAATTACACGGCCCTTATCGTTACGGGCCGCACGGCCTATGGTTTGGATCAACGATTTTTCAGACCGTAAGAAACCTTCTTTATCCGCATCTAAAATAGCAACCAAAGTAACCTCTGGTAAATCCAAACCTTCGCGCAAAAGGTTAATTCCAACCAACACATCAAATTCTCCTAAACGTAAACCACGAAGAATCTCTACCCGTTCGAGGGTTTTAATTTCAGAATGGATATACCTGGTCTTGATATTTAAGCGATCAAGATATTTAGTTAATTCTTCAGCCATACGTTTGGTTAATGTGGTAACCAAAATACGGCCACCTTCTTTTATGGTAATATCTATTTCATCTAGAAGGTCGTCGACCTGGTTAATGGCAGGTCTAATCTCAATAACAGGATCTAACAAACCTGTAGGTCTAATTACCTGCTCTACTACCACACCTTCTGATTTTTCCAATTCATATTCAGCCGGAGTTGCACTTACATAAATGGTTTGCGGGGCAAGCGCTTCGAATTCGTTAAAGTTTAAAGGTCTGTTATCCAGTGCAGCAGGCAAACGGAAACCATATTCAACTAAAGATAATTTCCTCGATCTATCGCCACCGTACATGGCCCTGATCTGCGGAACGGTAACATGGCTTTCATCGATCACCATTAAATAATCTTCAGGAAAATAATCTAACAAACAGAAAGGACGCATGCCGGGCTGCCTTCCATCGAAGAAACGTGAGTAGTTTTCGATACCGGAACAATAACCCAATTCTTTCATCATTTCGATATCGAAATTGGTACGTTCTTCCAGCCGTTTGGCTTCCAACAAATGTCGATCTGCAATTAGCTGGTTTTTACGGATTTCCAGCTCCTCCTGTATTCCCCAAATGGAAGAATTGAACCTATCTTTCGGGGTAACGAAAAGATTGGCTGGATAAATGGCCATGTCTTCTAATTTCTCTATGGTTTTTCCGGAAACCGGATCAATCGAGGAAAGTTCTTCAATATCATCACCGAAAAAAGAAATGCGGTAAGCATGATCAAGATAGGCCGGATAAATATCAACAGTATCGCCTTTAACCCTAAAGGTTCCACGTTTAAAGTCTGTTGTAGTTCTCGAATATAAAATCTCAACCAAGCTATGCAAAAATGCATTCCTCGAAATCCTTAAGCCCACGCCAAAACGGAAAACCATCCGGGAAAAATCTTCGGGATTACCCATACCATAAATACAGGAGATGGATGATACCACGATAATATCGCGTCTGCCACTCATTAACGAAGAGGTAGTGCGTAACCGGAGTTTTTCAATCTCTTCGTTTATACTCAGGTCTTTTTCGATATAAGTATTGCTTGATGCGATAAAAGCTTCAGGCTGATAATAATCGTAATAAGAAACAAAATAATTCACCGAGTTTTCAGGGAAGAAATTTTTGAACTCGCCGTAAAGCTGCGCTGCCAAAGTTTTATTGTGACTCAAAATCAGGGTAGGTTTTTGCGTCTGTTCGATCACATTAGCTACCGTAAATGTTTTTCCCGATCCCGTAACGCCTAGTAAAGTTTGATAATGTTCATTGGCATTTACGCCATCTACCAATTGTTTTATCGCACTTGGCTGGTCTCCGGTGGGCTGATATTCTGAGGTGATTTTAAATTTCATGGGCTAATCAAATGTACGATTTAGGCTGCAAAATCTAAAACAGGGGAAAGTCAGGAAAGTTGGGGGTAATAAGAAATTTATTCCCTTCAGAATTTTATAACCTTCAATACTCAAATAGCCTTTTAGACAGATTAAAGGCATACGAACCTAGTAAATCCAAAGTTAAACTTTTGATTTACTAGGTTGATTCTTAGCATTACCTCATTCAATAAAAAATCCCCATTGAAAAATTCAATAGGGATTTGGGGTCATCCTCGCGAAAGCGAGAATCGTAATGTCATCAGCTTAAAGATTTCTCCTCCAAAGGAGTTCCTTTGGAGAACTACGGAAATGACGATCGATCAGGATGACAATGCGATTATTTACCCGCTGCGGCCTGCATTGGGTTTTTACCAACCGACTGGCCTCTTACTGCCCCACCAACTTTGGTTTTATATACCTTAAACTTACTTTCTTTTGCTTTACCGCCCCAAGTGTTATTTGAGGTGTCGATATCTGCAGTTTCACGTAAAGGATCAATTAAAATAGAGGCTACTTCTTTATTTTTAACGTAAAACTTAGCTGTTTTCAATTCATTGTGCCTCCAAATCTGCGCTGGAATACGGTCTATTTCCTTTGTTCCATCTTTATAGGTAAACTCAACAATGATAGGCATTACCAAGCCTCCTTTATTGCTAAAGCTCAGTTCGTAAATAAATTTGTTGCCATATTGGTCCTGCTCTGCTGAAGGAACAGCTTCTAGAGTTGCAGCAGTTTCTGTTTTAGTAGCAACAGTGGTATCAACAGTAACCATTCCTCTATCGTATTTATAGTAGAAATCTTGTGCTGCAGGAGTTTTATCTACGTAAAAATTAATTTTCTTGTCCTCGCGGTTTCTGATTTTCGAAATATCTTCAAAGGCATTAACGGCAGGTTTATCAATTTTAACCATTTTCGATTTAGCTTCTGGCAAATCTTTAGGGAAATCGGCTTTCGCAAATTTCACGCTATCTAAAGATATATCACAGGGATCGGTTCCGTAAAACCAACCTCTCCAAAACCAATCTAAATCTTCGCCGCTGGCATCTTCCATGGTACGGAAAAGATCAGCAGGTTCAGGGTGTTTAAAAGCCCATCTTCTCGAATATTCTTTAAATGCGTAATCAAAAAGTTCCCGTCCCATGATGGTTTCGCGAAGGATATTTAAACCGGTAGCAGGTTTCGAATACGCATTTGGACCGAAACGGGTAATGTTTTCAGAGTTGGTCATAATTGGCTCCAGCTCATCCTTTGGGAGTTTCATGTAATCTACAATGGTATATGCCGGTCCTTTTTTACTTGGAAATTTGTTGTCCCAAAGTTCTTCGGTTAAATACTCAACAAAAGAATTTAGTCCTTCATCCATCCAGGTCCATTGGCGTTCATCACTATTTACAATCATCGGGAAGAAGTTGTGTCCAACCTCGTGAATAATTACACCTAACATCCCATTTTTAGTGCTTTCGCTGTATGTCCCATCCGTATCTGTTCGACCATAGTTAAAACAGATCATTGGGTACTCCATTCCATTTGCGGCTTCGATACTTTGTGCAACAGGGTAAGGGTATGGGATGGTAAAATCTGAATAGGTTTTAATGGTATGCGCTACCGCACGGGTAGAAAATTTACTGTAAAGGTTGTACGCTTCCTTTCCATAAAAACTCATGCACATTACGGTATTGTTATTGGCCTGAATTTTTTGAGGCATGACATCCCAGATAAACTTACGTGAGGATGTCCACGCAAAATCGCGGACATTGTTCGCATTAAAAACCCATGTTTTTTTAGCTGTAGATTTTTTGGTTTCTGCCAGTTTAGCTTCAGCCAAGGTTTGTATTTCTACAGGCGCAGCAGCAGTTTTAGCAGAATTATACCTACTTAATTGAGTTGGATTTAAAACAGCGCTATAATTGATACATTCCCCCGTTGAACCCACCAGGTGATCAGCCGGAACAGTCATTTGAACTTTGAAATCGCCAAAGGTTAAGGCAAACTCGCCTCTACCCGTAAACTGATGGTTCTGCCATCCCTGAAAATCGCTATATACGCATAAGCGTGGGTACCACTGGGTCATGGTAAACAGGTAGTTCCCATCGGTTGGGAAAAACTCATACCCTCCACGGCCACCAACAC
>NZ_JBFTQI010000479.1:0-4635 GCF_056398925.1 Pedobacter sp. 01T416_2 | reverse complement strand
CATCGAAAACGCTAAAGAAGATTTCATGATGTCAACTTTGCTCGAAATTTGCGAAGGGCTGGAAATTAGCCTAACTGAAGTAATTCAAGATCATGGAGACGGCTTTTACACAACCATGAGTGTTGATTCTTCTGATAACTAATAAATACCAATTAAAAAATCTTAATATCCTTATTATTCACCTTTAGCCATAAATAAGAAAATGAAATAAATCAAGTACACATCAAATCATCCGCAGCCTATGAAAAATAAGGTAAGATGCGTGATCATCGACGATGAGAAACACGCAATTTCGCTACTCAAAACCTACATCGGTTCAATGTCTAATCTTGAACTGTTCAAAACCTTCAACAATCCGCTCGAAGCCCTTTCAGGAATCACCGCTGAAGACGACATCGACATTATCTTCCTCGACATTGAAATGCCACATCTTTCAGGCATAGAACTTGCGAAGGAGCTCAGACCAAAAGCCAGGTCCATTATCTTTACAAGCGCCTATAACAGATCGCTTGAAGCCTTTGAAGTCAGAGCCAACCATTATCTGCTCAAACCACTTAACCTCGCCAAATTTACCCAAACGGTCATGGGTATAATAGATAACGAGCTTTCCAAATCCGACGAAGAGGGGAAAAATATCAAGTTCTTTAAGACCGGAGAAAAGGGAAAGCTGTCCAGGATCGACAAGCAAGAGATCCTGTACTTTGAAAGTGCAAAAAACTATGTCAGTATGGTTACTGCCGATAAAAAGGAGCTCGTGTATCTGACATTAAAGGAAGTTGAAAAAATTTTCTGCAAAGATCTTTTTTACAGGGTACACCGTTCACACGTAATCAATGCAGATAAAATCCAGAAGATAGTGGGCAACACCATAAATCTGGGACAAGGCTATCAGGTACAGATGGGAGGCACTTATAAAAGTGGCCTTTTGAAGTTTTTAGAAGAAAAGACTTTGTTAACCGGCCGGATATAACAGATCTTAAAATTTAACGGTCTACATTGATATGTGTCCCGGTAACGGTAATGGTGAGGCTGGTCACAGTTGGATCAGTACTCTGGAGATTTCGGTCCCCTGCCGTGCGGAAGATAAAAACTGTTTTTTTCTTCAGCCTTTTCTGCTGGTGTTTCATAGTTTATTCCCTGAAACTAGGGGCTTAAAAACACCAGAAAAAAGTTATTACACCGGGGATAATTCAGGGGTGACCAATACAATTATAGCCGTGATGAATAAGATTCTAAATTTTTTCAAAAAGCAAAAGATCCACCTGATCGGATGGACAGTCTTCATCCTATGTGAGATATTTATTGTCGGCTTTTCTACTGGTCTGTTTGGTGATACCGAAAGCTACATTATCCATTACATCATAAATATTTTGCTCTTTTATTTCTGTGCACATTGGGCCTATCCCATAATATTCAGAACCAACTTTCACTGGATATGGAAACTTCCAATAATTGGGGGCTTCACCTTTTTATGTTATCTACTTATAAATTACATTGTAGATACCAGGATTTTGAAGCACCAATCATGGAAGACTGTTCAAGAACTCGAGATGGGTCATAAATATATTCTTGGTGTGCTATATCGGGCCGCGCTATTTATGGGAAATGCAGGATTTTACTATCTGTTTCTCGTCCACCTCAAAGAGGTGAAGACCAGGGAGGCGGCAGAAAAAACCAATTTCCAGATCCAGATTTCCAAAAGGGAAATGGAAGCAAAACTTGAGCAAGCTAGAAACTCTTATCTAAAAGCACAGATCAATCCCCACTTACTTTTCAATACCCTCAGTTTTATCTACCAGGACATACTTGCCAATTCGCCAAAAGCRGCTGAAGCAGTAATGAGCTTATCCGACATCATGCGTTATAGCATAAACTGTGAATTCACAGAATCTACTGTCCCCCTGAAAGAAGAGATAGCCCAAGTAAAAAGCTTGATCCGGCTTCAGAGTACACGGTTTGAGGAGGAACTTAGCCTTACTTTTGAAATTGGAGATAACATCGACAATATAAAGTTTATTCCCCTTGTCCTGGTAACCCTTGCCGAGAACATATTTAAGCACGGAGTCGTTCTTGATCCGCAGCATCCCGCTAGGTTAGCAATTAACCAGCGCGGAGAGTTCCTAACCATACAGTCATGCAACCTACCCGATAGAAAAAGCAGGGCGAACAGCATGCACAAGGGGTTGGAAAACATACGCCAAAGACTGGAGATCGCATATGGAAAGGCTGCAACGATGGAACATGGGATTAAGGACGGATATTTTGAACTTGAGATCAAAGTGAGGACAGATTGATGTCCCATCAACAAAACGAACCATTTTACCCTGATATAACTGTATTAAAATCTATCATCATATGAAAATAATAACCATAAAAATTATCTTTATAGTTGGCTTATTTAGCTTCTTATCATCTTGGGGGCAGCTTCCGCAGACAAAAGCTGTAAACGGTCTACTTCTTACCGTTGAGGATAACCTGCTGAATGTACCGCCCAAGGGGAAATATGCAAAGGTGGCAGATAGCCTAGATAAAACCCTCATCAAGAACCCTAGTGATACCACCAGTCTTTTCTATCGCGCGCTTATATATTATACTCATAACCAGATGTTGGCAGAGCCCTATCAACACACTAAAGGTACCTTAGAAAACCTGACCAAGGCAAAAACTCAGATAGAAAAAGCAATCAAAACAGGAATGCAGGATTTTAGGGCRCGGCAGCTTAGGGCACAGATTTATAGCGAACTATGCTACCGTTTTACAAACGATGAATCCTGGATGTTCAGCAAGGTTCAGATGACATCCAGGAAAGCGTTATTTGATAACTACAAAGTTCTGGCAAACCGTTATATCGACGAGCTGTCTATGCAGGACAAAAATAATGCGTATCAATATACAAAAAGGAAGATAAGTTTTACCTATAAACTTTAAAGAATGCCTATTGGATTAAATCAGCTCTGACTTGCAAAGGGCTCGATACGAAAAAATTGTTTCTTGCTTTAAAACCGTTTAAGCCTTTTTTGCGTATAATTGTTTTGTAAGGGGTGAGAGCCTTACATCAACTTTCAGTTGAGAGCGTTAATTTAGATCGGGATAATCATTAATTTGATTATCCCTTTTTTGCCTTATAAAATGCGGGTTATGTTTTAAAGGAAAGTACCAAGCTTGCGTTTCAAATAATCAGGCTTAGCCCACCCTCCAACTATAAAGTAAAAATGATTCAGATCTCAGCTGCTCCCCCTTCACCTTACCCTGGCTGAAGCAAGATTTTTAAGTTTCAGGTTTTTTATTTATTTTGTTTACATGGAAATAAATGAGTCAAGCGGTTATGTTAAGGCGAGAGCGTTACTCCTGGCCGAATATTTCAGTCAGCGCGGATGGCTGGTAACCGCAGGAAAAAACAACTGTATACTGATTTACGTGCAAAATGAAGATATATACAATTTTACGGAAGACCAATTGATGGAGATAATATGTGAATCAGACTGGCATATAGCGGGAACAGGTTTAAAGACCAGCCCGGTTACCTACATGTTTTATCATCGGGGCGAATTTCACAAAAAGTTCGAGGTACTTTCCAGTAGTGAATATGACATCTACGACAATGATTGAATCAGTAGGTGACTCAATAAAAACAGCCAAATACTATAAAGTCTTGGTAAGTCCAACTCATTAATAGACTACATAACAACTTAGGTGCATCTTAAAAGCGGCAGTCGGTTTTTTGAAAGGGCGATGGTGCCAGGGAAAACCGCTGCCGAAAATTGGGCGGGCGAAGCCCGCCGCCGGACGATTTTGAAAAGCTTATATCAGTATCTGCTTTGAACAGAAACTGCCAAGGTTCAGAAAAAAACCACGGTTTTCTATGATGCCAACCCGCAACATCTGCCACAGAAATGATGACCCCATATTGGCCAGAACCCAATTGATAAAAAGATCCTGTTTGTTCAATGCTTCGGCAAGCGAACAGCTTGGTTCGTCATCCAGTTCTCCCCCTTTCGCCAACATCTCCCGATAATCAGCCACTAAAGAGGGCAGAACTCCAATAGTTGCAAACCTATCCGACTGGGGCTGTTTGATCGCTCCAATAGTTGAAAGTACCATTTGCCCTGACTCTCTGCTGTTACCGAAATCGAGCAGATAAATATTTTCATCCCTTTGTGTATTTTTTGGTCTGGCATGCAAGATTTCCTCAATCTCTATCCTTGCCCCAATGGTATCAACACAGCAAACGGTGATATTTGCAGTCGTATTCTTTCCCTTGGTGAAACGTTCCGGAATGGCTTTCCAGTTGGTTCCAAAAAAACGGTTGATTCGGTTGATCAGTGCCATTCCTTTATTAAGCCCGATCTCGTTCTCTGTGAACAACTGCCTCGCTAGGTTTGCAGGTTGCACCTTATCGTCATCAAACACCCGAACATGTAGTCCCGCATGGCCGAGGGCGTTAAGCGCTTGGTTAATCCGCGCAAGGGCGGTAATCATCTGACTGCCTGTCCCCCCTGCGCCAATAAGGTTTACCGAGATGGGATTTGTGGGATTCAAAAGATAGGGATGTACGATGTGTACCCGTTTTTTTTCGCTTTTCATATTAAAATATCACTAAGTTTTTGATTGGATTTTTTTAGGAGGCTTTTAGGG
>NZ_JBFTQI010000478.1:0-4641 GCF_056398925.1 Pedobacter sp. 01T416_2 | reverse complement strand
ATTGAGCGTTTAATTGCCCAAAAACTTAAAATCGGGAAAGATGTTGGCGTAATTTCTTATAACGAAACGCCTTTAAAAAAGATTATTTTGGATGGGATTACCACCATTTCGACTGATTTTAGCGAATTGGGCGCTCAGGCCGCTGAATTTATTCTCAACGGAAAAACTGAAAAGATAGCAGTGCCTTTTTATTTGAACTTGCGTAAATCGCTGTAGTACGCGGTTAGTTCGTCATCTCGACTGAAGCACAGTCCCGAACTTTCGGGAGGGAGATCTATTTTGACAGATTTGCTTCGCAGAGCCTTCGGGTTCTCGACTGCGTTGCACCCCATTACCATCTACAAATTTAAATAAAAAGGGTCGTCATTGCGAGGAACGAAGCAATCTTAATGCTCACGCTAGTAGCGATCGTTGTAAGATTGCTTCGTCGGCTGAAAAAGCCTTCTCGCAATGACGACTCCTCGCTGCCTATTAATTCGCTAAAATCGCACTGTCATTTATATTGGTTTTTATGGAATAAATTTTCCCTCGAAATGACAATTCTCTTGATTAATTGTGCATAAAAACCTAAAAAGAGGTTTTAGCTAAAACTTATTAATGATTACTTTTATCACTTAGCTATTTTAGTTTAAATGAGTGAACAGGTAACCGCGCATCTAGTATCAGAACAAAATCCTTACGATTATATTTTGACGGATTTTAACCTGAAAAATCTGAGCCAGATTGTTATCCTCAAACATTTGAGCGGATTGATCCATACTGATGTTAAGGGCTTTTACCAGCTTTACCCTGAACAGATTGAAATCGATTTTGCAGCCTTTAGCGATGAGGCCTCTGGATTGCCCTTCCCAATTGTTCAGGTACAGCAGCACTCAAACTCCGTAAAACTTTCTTGTCGTTGCGCCACGCCGAAGCATAAATTGTGTGAGCATCAGGCAAGGGTTTTGTACAATATCCTTCAACGTCAGGATCTGCTCATTTTTTTCGACAGCAACTTACGGAAGCAAAAGCTTGCCAAAATTGCACTCGATTACGGATTGGAAAAAGAAGAGAATCTTGATCTTCTGTTTAATCTCCGCTACGAAAATGGTCAGGTAGATGTCCGCCCAAAGATGGATGCTCTCCAGGCATTCAATAAAGAAGCTCAGCAAAATTTACAGGAACTTTTACTACCGGCAACCAAAACCAAAGTACAGGCTAAAAACGATCGGGGTAAAATGATCCTTGTTTTTGGGCAACACCGCTATTACAACAATTTAACGGTAGAATTATTCGAGGCCGAAACCACTAAAAGTGGTAAGGTTAAAAACCCGATAAAAGGAATCAATCCGGCTGATTTGCTTTTTAAAACAAATGATAACAATCAGGTAAAGTTTTATAGCGGCATTACCACTTTTCAACAGAATTACAATAGCGATCAAAGTGAGGCAGAAATTGAAGCTTTAAAAGCGATCGTTAAAAATCCTGAGCAGATCCCTTTTTACCTGCAGGATAGTAAGCAATCTGTCGCTATTCAAGCGTCGACCATTACAGCAGTTGATGTACATTTATTAGAAGTAGATCTGCGTCTTTCTGTAAATCAACGCGATGATTATTACGAAATTACCGGACGGTTAATTATCGAAGGAAAATCTTACGAGTTGGATAACCTGGTATTGGTACACCAGTATTTTGTTAAACTTAAGAATCAACTTTATTTAATTGGCAGATTGGATTTTCTACGCGTAATCGGGTTTTTTAAAAAGCAGAGCAACAGATTAATCCTGCACAAAACAAAATATCCTGAGTTTCAGAAGGTTATTTTGGTACCTTTAGAGGGAAGTATTCACGTAGATTATTCTTATTTAAAACCGGCTACCAAAAGCCAGATCGAAGAAAAAGGTTTTGATCTCGAAAATGAACAATTGATCTACCTGTCAGAATCAGAAGATTATATTCTCCTCACGCCGGTAATGCGATATGGGAACCTGGAAATACCTGTGCTGTCTAAAAAACAGATCCAGGCGCAGGATAAACTGGGTAACCTTTTTACCTTACACCGTGACGAAAATGCTGAACTTCAGTTTATTGGAAACGTGTTGAAACAGCATCCTTATTTCTACGATCAGGAAACCAACGATTCTTTTTACCTGCACCGCAAACGGTTTCTTGAAGAAGCCTGGTTTCTCGAAGCTTTTGAGGTATGGCGCAATAAAGGCATTCATATTTTAGGTTTTAATCAGCTTAAAAACAATAAACTGAGCGAATTTCAGGCTAAAATTAATATCGAGGTTTTAAGTGGAACAGACTGGTTCGAAACCAAAGTAAAAGTGAAGTTTGGCAAACAACAGGTTGCGCTCAAGCATCTGCATAAGTCGATCAGGAACAAAAGTAAGTTTGTAACGCTTGATGATGGAACCCAAGGCATACTACCGCATGAGTGGATCGAAAAATTCGCTGCTTATTTTAGTGCCGGTGAAGTAACTGAAGATGCCATTCTTACACCAAAAATTAAGTTTGCTTCGATAAACGAGCTTTATGAAGATGCTTTATTGGATGGTGATGTGCAGAATGAATTGAAACTTTATAAGCAAAAATTCGAAGGAACGGATTCGATTCAAGAGGTAGAGGTGCCAAAAGGTTTAACAGCAACGCTACGTCATTACCAGAAAGACGGTTTAAACTGGCTCAACTTTTTGGATGACTTTAATTTCGGTTCTTGTCTGGCAGATGATATGGGGCTGGGTAAAACCATTCAGGTTTTGGCTTTCATTTTATCGCAGCGCGAAAAAGTAAAACACAATACAAATCTTGTGGTTGTTCCGGCTTCGTTAATATTTAACTGGAAGGCCGAAGTGGAGAAATTTGCCCCGTCTATAAAGGTAAAAACCATTTATGCTGGCGAAAGGACTAAAACCACTGATACTTTCGATGATTACGAAATCATTTTAACCTCTTACGGAACGCTGCTTTCTGATATCCGTTTCTTAAAGGATTATCGCTTTAACTATATCTTTTTAGATGAATCGCAGCTGATCAAAAATCCAGATTCGCAGCGTTATAAAGCTGTTCGGATGCTGCAATCGAGGAATAAAGTAACCATGACAGGAACGCCGATTGAGAACAATACTTTTGATTTATATGGCCAGCTGTCATTCGCTTGTCCGGGTTTGTTTGGCAGTAAACAGCAGTTTGCCGATTTATATTCAACCCCGATCGATCAGTTTAAGGATAGCAGAAGGGCAGAGGAACTTCAGCAAAAAATAAGACCTTTTATTCTCCGCAGGACCAAAGAACAGGTGGCGAAAGAACTTCCCGATAAAACAGAAATTGTACTCTATTGCGAAATGGGAGCAGAGCAGCGCGAAGTGTACGAAGCGAACAAAAAGGAAATTCAAGATTTTATTCTGGGTAAACAGGAAGATGAGCTGCCTAAAAGTTCGATGCATGTGCTGAAAAGTATTACCACTTTAAGGCAGATCTGCAATTCGGCCGCATTATTGGCAGATGGGAAATCGTATTTACAGGCTTCATCAAAAATTGATGTGCTGATGGAGCAGATTGAGAGCAAGGCCGGAAAGCATAAAATCCTTGTTTTTTCTCAGTTTGTAACCATGCTCGATCTGATTAAAAAACAATTGGAAAAACGTGGCATTAAATACGAATACCTTACTGGGCAAACCCGTAAAAGAGCCGAAGTAGTTAGCTCATTTCAACAAAACGCAGATATTCCGGTCTTCCTGATCAGTTTAAAGGCTGGTGGTACCGGATTGAACCTTACCGAAGCTGATTATGTTTATCTGGTTGACCCATGGTGGAACCCTGCTGTAGAAAACCAGGCCATAGATCGGGCCTATCGGATCGGCCAGCATAAAAATGTAATGGCTGTGCGTTTAATCTGCCCTGATACTATTGAAGAGAAAATTATGAAACTTCAGGCCACTAAAAAAGACCTGGTTAAGGATCTGATCCAGACGGATGGAAGTTTATTCAAGAATTTGACCAAGAAAGAATTATTGGGCTTGTTGAGTTAAATCATCCATGTTGTCATCCTGAGCCTGTCGAAGGACCATGCTGATGAATCTAGTTTTGGTTCGTGGAGGCACCAATGTGCCTTATTTGATCGTCATTTCGAGCGGAGTGCAACATAGCCGAGAAATCTATCGACCTTAATTCGATTACTATTTATTCATGGTCATAATTTTTAGCCTCTTTAACTTACGCGATCGTCATGTTGTCCCGAACATTCGGGATCAGCATCTTTCTTGCAAAATAGACCCTGAAATAAATTCAGGGTGACGAACGTGAGACGAGATTTCTAAATCCCAACCTCAAACGTATAACTCAAAAATTCCGGTACATTAACACTTTCCACAATTTTCCAATCTTTCTTTTCTGCAATAAAATCAGGTTCGGCAAGCCCTGTGGTTTTGGCTGCATTAATATAGAAATCCATTTTTGCAGGATGGTTTGGTGAGCAGGCATTGTAAGTTCTGCCGAATGCCTGTTTTTCCAAAAGCTTGACCGCAATCCCTACAGCATCTGTTTGGTGAATCAAGTTTACGGGAGCTAAACCATTCGGTACATTACTTTTTCCGGCAAAAAACCTCCCAGGGTTACGGTCAGGGCCAATTAAGCCCGCAAAGCGGATCACTGTGCAGT
>NZ_JBFTQI010000477.1:0-4649 GCF_056398925.1 Pedobacter sp. 01T416_2 | reverse complement strand
CTTCCAGAATAACCCCGATCTTACAACTGAAGCCATGGTGATTCATTTCTTGCCCGATTGTTTGGGTAAATACATGCTTACTTTACCTGAAGCTTACCTGATCCCTAAATTATTCGAAAAAGCAAAAAGCGGAATGGTAATTAAAGGGAAAGCTAAAGATAAACTGGTTGATTTAATGCGGGCTGCAGTTGATGCAACCAATTTAGACCGGATCATTATCCTCTTATCTATCCTTAAAACATTGGCCGAGACGGATGAATTTTYGACAATTGTAACGAGCAAAAATACATTCTATCAAAGCAATGAGTCTGAAACACTCCGTATCAATAAAATATGTAATTATACCCTGAGTAATTATAAAAAGGATATTACATTGGAAGAAGTGGCTTCATTAAGTAACTTAAGTGTAACTTCTTTCTGCAGGTATTTTAAACTGATGACGAAAAAGACCTTTTATGATTTCCTGATTGAAATTAGGGTGAGTCATGCCTGCCGTTTTTTAATTGAAAACAAGCTACCAACCGAAATGATCTGTTTTGATTGCGGTTTTAATAATGTATCTAATTTCTACAGGCACTTTAAAAAAGTTACCGGAATGACACCTTTGGACTATAAAAGGAAGTATTTGAATTAGATTTCAATACCAAACCTCGCAGGTTTTTAAAACCTGCGAGGTTTAAACAAGACTATATAAAAACCTTAATATTTAAATTATTGCGTAATAAAGTGTAATCATCAAACAATGTTTCTACTTCTTTAACTACACTTGGCGTAAACGAGCCAACATTTCTGCGGGTAAAAGTTGAGATATTAAGCCCGCGCTTTTGCAGGAAATATTTCGACACCACTGGATAAACATTATGCATTACGTCCATGTTATCGATTAAAAACTGTTGTACCACTTGTACTTCATCTTTAAAAGCTTCATCATTATAATGGTCGCAAAGCCAAACAATCAATTCAGGGAAATAATTACCTTGAATGCACGATAAGCCCGAAGCTCCAGCTTTTAATGATTCTACCGCATGCACGATATAGGCATCGTACAATCCAAAAGCCCTGCCTTCAGTCAGTTTCAGTTTTTCTTTAATCTGACTAAGATCCAGGCAGGTATCTTTATGGTAAATCACTCTTCCGGTTGACACAAAATCGGCCAGTTGAGTAGGTTTTAATACCCTTTTATAAGGCACCGGACATTCATAAAATCCCAATGGAATTTTATCTGTTTGATCGATAAGATCGAAAACACGATCATTAAAAACCTCGTCCGATTCACTTTCATCAGCCAACAAGCTTGTAATGGCAATCACGGCCTCTACCCCTGCATCGCTCACTTCTTTTACAAAATCGGCCTGTTCGGAAATCGCGCCACCAAAAGTTCCTGTGGCTACCACTGGCACGGCGCCATTAACAACTTTAATCACATGTTTTATGGCCTGAATTCGTTCTTTACCAGTCAATTCAAACATTTCGCTCGACAGACAATTGGCAAATAAGCCTGATGATCCGGCCTGTAAATAAATCTCGGTAAGCTGTGTAAGGGCTGGGTAATCGATGTTCCCATTGCTTAAAAAAGGCGTGAGCATTACCGGGATGAACCCTTTTTGTGAGTTTTCCATTATATTCTGATATGGTAAATTGTTCTATTTAATTGCCTGATAAAGCCAGAATGGCTTTTAATGGGCTGTTTTAGTTTTTCTATCTTTAATTTTCGTCAGGAAAAGTCCTGCTAAAAAAATGGTTAAAGTGCCGATCACGATAATCATGTTTTTATGTAAAGGATTTCTAAAAATTTCATATTCTGGAGGAAGAAGTGAAGAAAATGTCATCCATATAATTACGGCAATGCCTATCATTGTTGCTGTTATGGCTTCATGGTTTTTAGTTTGCCTGCTAATAATACCCAAAAGGAATAGTCCTAACATCCCTGCAGCAAAAATCCCTGATAATTCCCACCACACATCTAAAATGCTTTTTACACCAATCATGGCAATACCAGCAATCATACCCAATAAACCAAAGCCAATGGTGGCCAAATGTAACAGTGATAAATTCTGCTTTTCGGTTACATCAGGTTTAAAATATCTTTTGTAAATATCTACCGAAAACACCGTTGCCGAGGCGTTCATCCCTGAACTTATGGTACTCATTGCTGCAGATAAAATGGCCGATACAATTAAACCAACCAAACCTATGGGGATTTTAGTCACCATAAAATGTGGCATAATTTTGTCACCATAATCCGATGGCTGTAATGCATGTTGTACCTTCAACACCTCTGCTGCCGAAGCATGTAAAGGCAAACGCTCAATAGCTACCTGGTGTTTTATCGACTGCACCAATTCCGGATTGATTTCATAATAGGCATACAAGCAAGATCCTATAATAAAAAAGAGCAATGATGCCGGGATATACAACCAAACACRCAGCCAGATCGATTTCGAAGCTGCTTTACTTGAGGATGCAGTATGGTATCGCTGAATGTAGTTTTGGTCCATTCCGAAGTTATTCAGGTTGATAAAAAAACCATAAAGCAACACGCCCCAAAACGATGATCCTACAAAATCGAGCTTAAAACTACCTAAGCTAAACTTATTGGCCGATTTCCCGATCTCTACAATCTTAGAAACTCCTCCTGGCATATTCGAAATGATTAAGTACAGAATAAGCAAGGCGCCAAAAGTCTTCACTACTGCTTGTACCACTTCTGTCCATATTACCGCTTCAATTCCTCCTAAAACGGTATAAACAATGATACAAATGCCCATTACGATCATAATCATCTGCATAGAATAGCCTGTGAGTGCTTGTAAGCTCAAGGCAATTCCAAAAAATATCGATCCCATTCTGGCCAGTTGCGTTAACAAGAAACACACCACTGCGTAAACCCTCGCCCAGGCGCCAAAACGTTTTTCTAAATGCGTATAGGCCGATATTTCGCCGGTATTCCGATAAAAGGGTACAAAATATTTTGAAGCGATCCAGGCGGCCAACGGCATCGAAATGCTGAATACAAATGCATTCCAATTGCTACCAAAGGCTTTTCCGGGCACCCCTAAAAAGGTATTGCTACTTAAAAATGTTGCATAAATTGATAAACCTATCGCCCATCCGGGGATCAGGCCCGAAGCTTTTGTAAATTGCTCGGAGTTTTTATTTTTCCTCGAAAAATAAACCCCAACTAATATCATTCCAACAAGATAAATGAAGATTATTGCAAGATCGACTACAGGAAGTCCTTTCATTATTTGTTGGCTCGTTTATTAATTTGGTTAAAACAAATATGCATGTCTAAATATCAACATTAATATAAGATTTTGGCTACATATTGTACCATCTTATCTTATTGAACATCTAAAGCATCAACTGCCAGTCCTTTGGTTTCTGTAGCAATCAATTTGAGTTTATAAGTCCCTGCATTAATCATACTCCCGGTATTGGTACTGAGGTAGTTCCATTTTCCGGTTTTAGTTGGCGCAAATTCGACCATTTCTGTTTTCATTAATGTTCCATCTGCCGATAAAAACTCGAGTTTCCCTTTCAAAAGCTGCTCTGACGGGTTATGGTATTTTAGGGTTAAGGAATAGGTATCGGCAACGCCAACTGATAACTGCCAGGTTAAGCTCCCTTGGCTCGCTGCATTAAAAATTACACGCTGTTTATCCATTAAAATTGCTTTCACAACCTCACTGCCTTCTAAAATACCATCAGTAGCTTTATAAGTAGTTGTGGTTTTTAAATCGTAAGCGGGTTGTAAATGGGTAACCGGTAATACAAAAACGGTAGCTATTCTACTGTCAAAAATTATGCGCTCATTCGGAATAAGTCTTTTCCGATAAAGACCGAATATCTCATCCTTACTATTGGTTAGTGAAGTTTTGGTGTCTTCGAATCCCTGAGGCACACTACTATTGATATTCAGTGCCACAAACGTATCCACAGTATCAGTTGCAGTAAATTCGATACTTTCCTGTGCGCGTGATGCCTTTAGCCACTCGGCACCGTATAAATTCGAAGGCAGATCGGTAAAAGTTGAATTTTCACCTTTAAACTGCTCTTCTCCAATATCCAACCAATCGCATAGTGCTRCATTTTTAATTTTGCTCAGGAGTGATTTACTTGATGGTRCAGCTTGGATGTTTTGGTTCAGACCTGAAATTGCAATGGCAGAAATCACTGCCTGTGCAACTTTTACTTCTGGGAAATTAATATCCAAAAAGCCACCTTTAACAGTCGTTTTAATCGTTTTCTTTAGTAAGGTATTACTTCCTGCTTCCTTCCAGATATCTAAATCTTTAATAACCGTTTTACCATTAAATGCTACATCAAATAAACGCATGGCTTTGGCATCAAAACCTCCGCCTATACCCAGCCAAGGCTCTATAAAATAAAGTTCAACCAGGTATTCACCGTCTGGAAGCGGAAAATGATATTTTAACCGATCTCTGCCATATCTAAAAGTTTGAAAAAGCTTCCAATCTTTAGTCCCGTCTATAGGTTGAAAAGTACGGCGCTGACTAGCAAAAAATGTTGGAACACCAGTAAAATCCGCGGTCCAAGAGGTTGAGCCAAAGTTATCAGGAGCACTTAAATTTCGATCAGCAGACCATTTATTGCCATTGGTATCAATATAATCTCCACCACCACAA
>NZ_JBFTQI010000476.1:0-4649 GCF_056398925.1 Pedobacter sp. 01T416_2 | reverse complement strand
GGCAGTTAGTTTCGGCTACAACCATCGAAAATGGAACTAGCCAAACAACAGATTATTCCGGCAAGCTGAAAATGATCAAGATGTTTAATAACACACATTTTGCATTCTTAAAACACAGCCTTAATCCTAAAGATACCAGCAGTTTTGATGCTGGTGGAGGAAGTTATGTACTGGATAAAGATGATTATACCGAGCATTTAGAATATTATAAAAACAAAGATTGGGAAGGCAAAACTTTTAAGTTTAAACTCGCTATCCATAAAGATACTTTGATTCAGAAAGGCATTGAGAAGGTAGAAAAAGCAGGGGTAGACCGGGTGATTATCGAAAAATACATTAAGGTAAAGTAATTAACGCAAAAGGTCGGACTCGCTCCGACCTTTGTGCTTAACAACAAAACAAATAAAAAAATTAACCTTAAAAATAAATTATAGGCTTGCCAATTCCTGGGCAAATACATTTTCACTCAATTGCTCTTGTTTGTATATCTGTCTGCCTGTGTAAGCCACAAAAACAGATTCATCCAAAAGCAAGTCGCGGTTCTTAATTAAACTCTCCAACTTAACTGTTCCAACCACATATTTATAGCTGCTTGCAGCATAACGTTCGCTGATGTTGTCAAATTCTAACAGTGTAATCAGATCTTCATCCGCATAACGTAGGTAAATCTCCAATAAAATTTCTTCCGTATGTTTTACGCCATTTTCTGAGTGGTATTTTTTATACTCGTAACGGTAATCGTAACGCAAGGCAGCAATGTCAGAAAGTACAGCAGCACCAGTAGGGTGGCCTCCGGCACCTTTACCGTAGAAAAATTGTTTATCAGCAAAAGCCGCCTGAACTGCAACTGCATTGTACTCGTTTTCTACGTTGTAAAGGAAATCATCTTTAGCTACCAGCTTCGGTAGTACATAAGTTACGATATCTTTTGTATTCACTTTACGTGCCGTAGGAACCAATTTGATTTTAAAGTTTTTCTCACGCGCATATTTAATGTCGTGGTTAGAAAGGTTCTGTATACCGATGTTTAAAATGGCATCTGGATTTACAAATAAACCATATGCGTGTGCTGTGGCAATAGCCAGTTTATATTTCGGATCGTAGCCCCCCACATCCAAAATCGGGTCGGTTTCTGCGAAACCTAAATCTTGTGCTTCTTTTAAAGCCGAGTCGTAACTTTGGTTCTCATTAAATATTTTCGACAAAATGTAATTAGATGAGCCATTAAAAATTCCACTCAAAGCATGGAATAATTCATTGTCGTAATATTCCTCCAGGTTACGGATAATTGGAATACTGCCGCAAACGGCCCCTTCGTACAATAAAGAAGTACCATACTCTTGTTGTAAATCAACCAGCTCTTTTAAGTGTGTGGCGATCATTTTTTTATTGGCAGAAACTACGTTTTTACCGTTTTTTAATGCAGTGGTTACAATTTCGTAAGCAGCATCGGCATCGTTAATTAATTCTACAATTGTATTGATCTCTGTATTGTTCAGTATTTCGTTGCGATCAGTGGTGAACAGATCTTTATTAAGGGTACGCTTCTTTCTTGGGTCTTTTATTGCAATTTTAATGATCTCCAGGTTTAGGTTCTGGCTTTGGATAATATCCAATAAACCTTGTCCTACAACACCGAAACCAAATAAACCGATTTTTAAATTCTTACTCATTGTTATTTTTGTGATTACACAGATAGATGGATTACACCGATATAGCTGTTCTTATTTTGTGATTTATTTTAAATTTTATTATGGTACCCAGTTTTTCACCTTCAACCTTTACACCCTCTACCTTTTACCTCTCTAGGCGGTATGCTGTAGTTTGATTATTTTTTTATTCCGGCTTTCTTTGATGAAGTTTCCAATTACGTTAGTCAAGGCATCTGTTTCGATTAAAAATCCATCGTGACCATAATCTGAGTGCAAGGCACTAAATTCTGCTCCTGGGATATGATCGGCCAGGTATTTTTGCTCCGATAAAGGAAACAAAACGTCATTTTCTATCCCGATTACCAAAGTATTTGCCGTAATTAATTTTAGTGCATCAGCAATGCTTTTGCGGTTACGGCCCACATTGTGGCTGTCCATTGCTTTGGTTAAATAATAATAACTGTAGGCGTTAAAACGGTTAATCAGTTTTTCTCCCTGATAATTCTGATAAGAAGAGGATCTGAAATTGTCGGTTTTATCGTTTACGCTTTCTACCTGTGTACTGCCGTAAGCACTGTAGGTTCTATAACTTAAAAGTGCAATGCTACGGGCTGTTTTTAAACCTTTGCTGCCACCGTTTGGCTGGTTGGCATAAAAAGTTCTATCGGTAGTAATGGCCAAACGCTGACTTTCGTTAAAAGCAATTCCCCATGGAGAATGGGCTGCATTAGTCGCAATCAAGATCAGGTTTTCAATTTTATTCGGCTCCGAAATACTCCACTCAACAGCTTGCTGTCCGCCTAAAGAACCTCCGATCAATAATTTAATATAATCAATGCCTAAATGCGAAGCCAATAACTGGTGTGCCGATACTAAATCGCGGATAGTAAACTGCGGAAACGAAAGGTAATAAGGTAAGCCTGTTACGGGATTAGTACTTAATGGATTTGTGCTGCCGTAATGCGAGCCTAAAACATTAGCGCAAACGATATAATGCTCTTCGGGATTGAACAAAGCATTTTCGCCGAACAAACCTTCCCACCATTCAAAAACGTCAGCATTGGCGGTAAGTGCATGGCAAACCCAAATTACATTATCTTTATTTGCATTTAATTTGCCATAAGTTTGATAAGCAACTTGCAGGTTACGGATCTTTTTTCCGCTCTCTAATTTAAACTGTTTGTTATAACTATATGTTGATGCAAAATTCCCTGAAGTGGATTTTACATTATCGTTTTTACTGTTATGCATTTTGTAATGTTGTTGTTGTTAAAAGCCCATAAAGGGGTTTAGGGTTTAGGCTTGTAAATTCTCTGCGGGAACTGTAGCATTAATGGTTGCAAATGCCTGTTCGAAATCGGCTTTAATATCATCAATATGCTCAATGCCTACCGAAACCCTCAGTGCATTCGGTTTTACTCCTGCTGCTAATTGCTCTGTTTCGCTTAATTGCTGGTGCGTTGTGGCAGAAGGCTGAATGATCAGCGTTT
This sequence comes from Pedobacter sp. 01T416_2, assembly GCF_056398925.1. Taxonomy (NCBI): domain Bacteria; kingdom Pseudomonadati; phylum Bacteroidota; class Sphingobacteriia; order Sphingobacteriales; family Sphingobacteriaceae; genus Pedobacter; species Pedobacter sp. 01T416_2. Next base: position 1,507 of record NZ_JBFTQI010000476.1, on the reverse strand, counting down.
TTGCATCACCCACATTGGCCAGGTGCGACGCCAGTTTTAAGTTATCAATTACCTGTGATGCATTTTCTTTGCTTCCAGCTAATTCGAAAGACAAAACTGCGCCAAAACCATTGCTTAAATATTTTTTAGCCAGGTTGTTATATTTACTGCTGGCTAAGCCAGGGTACTGAACTTCTTTAACTAGTGGATGGTTTTCTAACCAGGTTGCCAATTCTAACGCATTATCTACATGGCGCTGAACGCGGAGTGATAAAGTTTCTAATCCTTGTAATAAAAGAAAAGAATTGAAAGGCGATAGGGCAGGTCCCAGATCTCTTAATCCTTCTACCCGGGCACGGATGATAAACTGGATGTTACCAAATGGTCCGCCGATACCAAAAACATCGCTGAAAACCAAACCATGATAACCTTCTGAAGGCTCAGAGAATTGAGGGAATTTCCCATTGCCCCAGTTGTAATTTCCACCGTCAACGATAACCCCGCCAATACTTGTTCCATGCCCGCCGATCCATTTAGTTGCAGATTCTACAACAATGTTGGCGCCATGTTCCAATGGTTTAAACAAATAACCTCCTGCACCAAAAGTATTGTCGACCACTAATGGTAGATCGTATTTTTTTGCAATTGCGGCAATTTTTTCGAAATCAGGCACACTAAATGCAGGGTTGCCAATGGTTTCTAAAAAGATTGCTTTTGTTTTATCGGTTATTTTACTTTCAAATTCTTCAGGTACATCTGGATTTGCAAAATCGACATGAATACCCAAGCGCTTAAAAGCTACTTTGAATTGATTATAGGTTCCGCCGTAAATGTGAGATGAAGAAACGATGCTATCACCAGCCTCCAATATGTTATTTAGTGCGATAAATTGAGCGGCTTGCCCCGATGCGACTGCTAAAGCTGCCACGCCACCTTCTAAAGCGGCAATACGTTTTTCGAAAACATCGCTGGTTGGATTCATGATCCTGGTGTAGATATTACCAAACTCTTTTAAGGCAAATAAATTGGCGCCGTGTTCTGCATTTTTAAAACCATAAGAAGTGGTTTGGTAAATAGGAACAGCTCTTGATCCTGTTGTTGGATCTATTTCCTGGCCAGCGTGCAGTTGTAAAGTTTCAAATTTATATGATGTTGACATAATTTCTATTTTTTTAGTTGATGTGATTAGATAGCAGAAATTAGGATAATCCTAAAACCTAGCAGGGCGTATCCCGGTTTCCCGGGACCTTCCAATTTGAAAGAAACAAAAAAGGAAGATTTTTAAATTACTGTATGCAACAGCACATACAAGTAAACGCACGCATATCACAACAAATAAAAGAAATAGAAGCTTGTTCTACCTTTTTAAGGTCTGTACTGGGTTCGCTTAGCGATTGAAGATTTAATGTTTTCATCAGTTCTAATTTATATCTCCAAATAACACCATGTTATCCGGTCAGGAATTGGCACCTTCTCTTTCTGAGGGTTGCCAGTGGGTCATCGAGCCAGTCTCTCGCCACTTCTTTAT
>NZ_JBFTQI010000475.1:0-5998 GCF_056398925.1 Pedobacter sp. 01T416_2 | reverse complement strand
GAAGTAAGCGGTTGACGTAAGGCGCTTTGAAAATGATTGTGYTATTGCTATATTGAGTTATGGCTCAATTTAAATTTCAATCGCTCGAAGTTTGGCAGTTATCAATAGCATTAACTGATAAATTACTTGATATAGCTGACCGATTGTCAGTTGATAAAAAATACAGATTTGCAGAGCAGCTCAATGGGGCTGCTCTTAGCATATCTAATAATATTGCCGAAGGCTCAGGTTCTGTTTCCAATATGGAATTCGCTCATTATCTGAATATTGCGCATCGCTCTGCCTTTGAGAATGCAAATATTTTAGTAGTTTTAGAAAGAAGAAAATATATTTCTGACATAGAACTGAATGATTATCTTGAAGAATTAGATAAATTGGCACGGAAATTAACCAACTTCAGGAAATATTTATTAAAATAACTTGCGTATTTGGTTTAGGCTTAACCCGCTTATCGCAAAACGCCAAACTCTATAACTATGAACATAGATTCACAAGAATTCAGGAAATTTGCCGTTAAACATCAGGGGATTGGCGGTTTACACGTAGATAAATTTATTGCTCAGGCTAATCTGGACCCTAAGAGCATGACACCATATATCATTGAAGAACGCCAGTTGAATGTAGCGCAAATGGATGTTTTCTCTAGGTTAATGATGGACCGTATTATCTTTTTAGGTGATGCAATTTACGATCAGAATGCCAATATCATTCAGGCTCAGTTGTTGTTTTTGCAATCAACAGATGCCGATAGAGATATTCAGATCTACATTAACTCGCCAGGTGGCTCGGTTTATGCAGGTTTAGGTATTTATGATACCATGCAATATATACAACCAGATGTAGCTACAATCTGTACGGGTATGGCCGCTTCAATGGGAGCAGTTTTATTGGTAGCAGGCGCAAAAGGAAAACGTGCTGCATTACCTCACTCAAGAGTAATGATTCACCAACCATCAGGAGGCGCACAAGGCGTAGCATCTGATATGGAGATCAACCTGAGGGAGATGTTGAAATTGAAAAAAGAATTATACGATATTATTTCAGAGCACTCTGGGCAAACATATGATTGGGTCGAGAAAGCTTCAGATCGTGATTACTGGATGACAGCTGAAGAGGCAAAAGGATTTGGTATGGTTGATGAGGTGTTATCGAGAAACGCAAAAAAAGATGGCGAAACAAAATAAAGAATCCCGTTGTTCATTCTGCCATTCTGGCAAGCATGAAACGTTAATGTTGATTGAAGGCATGGATGCGTTTATCTGCGATAAATGTGTAACCCAGGCCAATCAATTGCTTGCGCAAGAATTAGGGACCAAAGGGACAAAAAATATTCAAGAGGCGATAAACTTATTAAAGCCTCTTGAAATTAAACAACATCTTGATCAGTATGTTATTGGTCAGGATGATGCTAAAAAGGTATTATCCGTTGCCGTTTACAATCACTACAAACGTTTAAATCAAAAAGTTGATAAAGACGAGATCGAGATCGAAAAATCAAATATCATGTTGGTGGGCGAAACAGGTACTGGTAAAACCCTTTTGGCTAAAACCATTGCGAAAATTTTGCATGTGCCATTCTGTATCTGCGATGCGACTGTTTTAACCGAAGCAGGTTATGTAGGTGAAGATGTTGAAAGTATTTTAACGCGCTTGCTTCAGGCTGCCGATTATGATGTAACAGCCGCTGAACGCGGTATCGTTTACATTGATGAGGTAGATAAAGTAGCGCGTAAAAGTGATAACCCATCCATTACACGTGATGTATCGGGAGAAGGTGTTCAACAGGCTTTATTGAAAATTTTAGAAGGTACGGTTGTAAACGTTCCACCTCAGGGCGGACGTAAGCACCCAGATCAGAAAATGATCCCGGTAAATACGAATAACATTCTATTTATCTGTGGAGGGGCATTTGATGGCATTGAACGTAAAATTGCCAACCGTTTACGCACGCAGGCCGTAGGTTATAAAGTAAAGAAAGATGAGACAGTTTTAGATCTTAAAAATCTTTATAAGTATATTACACCTCAGGATTTGAAATCTTTTGGATTAATTCCAGAATTAATTGGTCGTATACCGGTTCTTTCTCATTTAAACCCATTGGATAAAGAATCTTTAAGAAACATTTTAACCGCACCTAAAAATTCATTGATCAAGCAGTATGTAAAGCTTTTTGCTTATGAAGACGTAAAGCTTGTTTTTGATGAAGATGTTTTAAATTTTATTGTAGATAAAGCAATGGAATATAAACTGGGTGCACGTGGTTTAAGATCGATCTGTGAAGCGATTATGTTGGATGCGATGTTTGATACGCCAACACAGACGGATGTCAAGGAACTGCACATCAATCTCGATTACGCGATAGAGAAATTTGAAAAGGCCGACTTTAAAAAGTTGCAGGCCGCTTAAAAATTCAATCCTCTCGCGAAAGCGGGGGGATTTTTTTTTAATACAAGATTTGTTAACGCTAAGCGCCAAGCGCTATGCTCAAAACTAAAAGAATATGAACGAAGAAAAAGAAGTAAAAAAAGACGAGGAAATTGTAGCGAAATCAAAAAAAGTAAAAGAAGTAGAAACTCCTGTTAAATCGGGGTTAAAATCGAAAGATGAAATTGTTAAAAATTGGTTGCCACGTTATACTGGCAGACCCTTAGATCAATTTGGCGATTATATTCTGCTGACCAATTTCAGTAAGTATGTAACCATGTTTTYGGAATGGAACGATAATGCACCGGTTATGGGTTTAGATAAGCCTATGCAAAGTGTTACCGCAAATGGTATTACGATTATCAACTTTGGTATGGGAAGCCCCTTGGCTGCAACCATGATGGATTTATTGACGGCCATTAAACCTAAGGCTGTTTTGTTTTTAGGTAAATGTGGTGGTTTAAAGAAGAAGAACCAATTAGGCGATTTAATTTTGCCTATTGCCGCAATCAGGGGTGAAGGTACATCGAATGATTACTTGCCGGCAGAAGTGCCTGCATTGCCAGCATTCGCCTTGCAGAAAGCGATTTCTACAACCATACGCGATCATGGCAGAGATTATTGGACCGGAACCTGTTATACCACCAACCGGAGGGTTTGGGAGCACGATAAAGAATTTAAAAAATACTTGAAAACTTTAAGGGCGATGGCAGTGGATATGGAAACAGCTACGATTTTTACTACGGCCTTTGCCAATAAAATCCCAGCAGGCGCGTTACTTTTAGTTTCCGATCAACCGATGATTCCAGAAGGCGTTAAAACTGCCGAAAGCGATAGTACTGTAACCGAGAAATACGTAGAAACACATTTAAGAATTGGTATCGACTCATTAAAGCAATTAATCAATAACGGATTAACGGTAAAACATTTGTTGTTTTAACATAAGTTAAGTACTGTTGTAATTAGAGGGATCGTCATCCTGAACTTGTTTCAGGATCTTTTCGGCTTGAATTATTAACAAGTTAGATGCTGAAATAAATTCAGCATGACGCATCAAGTAAGGCAATCATTTTTGTTAAGACTTTGCATCGGACTCTTTTACCTGCATAAAAGTAAATCTATTTAAACAAAAAAAGACCGGCATTTGCCGATCTTTTAATATTTATTAAAATCTAAAATCTTATCCTAAATAAGATTTTAAGATTTTACTTCTTGATGTATGACGTAAACGCTGTAAAGCTTTATCCTTAATCTGACGGACACGTTCACGGGTTAAATTAAATTTCTCACCAATTTCTTCTAGAGAAAGGGGATGGTTAGAGCCTAAGCCGAAGAATAAAACGATAATTTCTCTCTCTCTTTCGGTTAAAGTAGATAAAGAACGTTTAATTTCTTCTGATAAAGATTCATTAATCAATGAGCTATCTGTATTTGGTTCGTGGTTTTCCAATACATCTAATAATGTATTTTCTTCACCTTGAACAAATGGAGCATCCATTGATACGTGGCGGCCTGAATTACTAAGTGTGTCCGAAATTTTATCCACTGTAGTTTCTAAAATATCGGCAAGTTCTTCAGGAGAAGGCTCACGCTCGTATTCTTGCTCTAATTTAGAGAAAGCTTTACTGATTTTGCTTAATGAACCTACCTGGTTTAAAGGTAAACGTACAATACGGCTTTGCTCGGCAATTGCCTGCAAAATAGATTGACGAATCCACCAAACGGCATAAGAAATGAATTTGAAACCTTTAGTCTCATCAAAACGTTTTGCCGCTTTAATTAAACCTAAGTTACCTTCATTGATTAAATCGCCTAAAGTTAGGCCTTGATTTTGATATTGTTTTGCAACAGATACAACGAAACGCAAGTTGGTCTTAGTCAATCGCTCTAATGCAGCCTGATCGCCCTCACGAATCTTCCTTGCTAAAATTACTTCCTCTTCTGCTGTTATTAAATCTACTTTGCCAATTTCGTGTAGGTATTTATCTAATGACTGACTTTCACGGTTGGTAATGGATTGCGTTATCTTGAGTTGTCTCATTTATACGAATTGTGTGCTCTTTAATTATTGAGTGTGCATTATTTATTGTAAATCAATAAATATATTTTGAATTATAATAATTATTTATTTATGTTTGTACTTTAAATGATTGAATAAATATGACGTTTCTTATTTTTTCAACTATTTAAAGCAAATAATAAAAGCCATTATTATGGGGTGTTTTTGATCATGTAGTTTTTGTCAGGTTGCATGAATAAAGATCAAAACAAGAAATCGGCTTAATTATTAACAGTAAATAAAATCTCAGGCGTTACATTTTAAACTGGTATGTAATTATGGAAATTAAAATAACAACCAATCAGATTTTGAAAGTATTACAGGTACTTTCCTGGATAATTTTTATAGGCCTATGTGTCGAAGCAGGTGGGGTAATTGTTAATACAATTATTACAACGTTTATAAACCCACAGGGTGTGAGGAACTTTTGGGATGGAGCAGATTATTTGTCAAGTGTTTACAAATTTGATCAGGGGTATTTCCTGGTCATTACATTCGTTATGATTATTGTTGCTGTGCTAAAAGCAATCATGTTCTATCTAATTTTGAAATTGTTTATCGATAAAAAACTCAGTATTTCTAAGCCTTTCAGTGTAGAATTGAGGCATTTTATTTTGATACAGGTTTTTTTAGCGCTTGGGATAGGATTTTTTGCCCATTTAGGCTATAAGTATACGGTTTGGCTCGCAGAGCAAGGGGTTATGGATGCTAATCTCCGATCGTTAAATATGGATGGAGCTGATGTGTGGTTCTTTATGGCCGTTGTGCTTTTTATAATTGTACAGGTTGTAAACAGAGGAATAGAAATTCAACAAGAAAACGATTTAACGATATAATCATGAGTAGTGCAGTGAAAATTCTAAGAAACTCGGCTTATGGCCTGATTGCTTACGCGCTGATTTCAGCCTTAACACATTTTGTTTATGCTGCAATAGATTACAATAACGGTATTTTAAAAATTAATGTTGTCAGACATTTACCAGCAAACAGCGTTAATGTTAATGGGTTTGATTTTACAAATAGCGAAATAGGGGTAATACAGATAAAACCTAGCCTTATGGATTCAATGATATTAGAAAATCAAATGTTCAACGATGGCGGTATAAGTGTTGTTTTTTACTTCGCGCTAGGTTGCTCAATTTTATTCGCCATAAAGTTTAAATTGATCAATATCTATAAATTGGAAGAGCAGAATGTTTATCAGCTATTGGTTATAATTATGTTTCTGTTTTTAGGGACCAGTATTGTAGGGACGACACTGATGGATAAGTATGTTGGCGACCTTACATTTGGTGCATTTAAACACGACCGTACACATCGTTTTTCTAATCTTTATCCTATGGGACTGATTATACTTGCATCTGCAACCTATCAGTTTATTGTGTATACCAGAAAACTCAAATTGGAAAACGATTTAACGATATAAACTCATGCCCATAATTGTAAATTTAGATGTAATGTTGGCCAGGCGTAAAATGTCGTTAACCGAATTAAGTGAACGGGTGGGGATTACAA
>NZ_JBFTQI010000474.1:0-4682 GCF_056398925.1 Pedobacter sp. 01T416_2 | reverse complement strand
AATAAACCCGACAAAGCTAAATAGCCCGGAATGGAGCGCAGCGAAATGAGGACTATAAGCGATGGCGGGGCTACAGCACCTATGAAATACAGGATGCTCATTTTCATAATAAATCCCCACTCAATAAATTAGACAGGTCTTCGACTCCGCTCAGACTGACAATAAAAGTTAAATTTATTTAGTTGTTTTGGAAAGCAAAACCCCAAGCCAGTTGGTTAAACCGGTCCTGCCCTTCGTTTCAAATCCTCGGCCTCATGCTTCGGCCTGTGGGTTTTACACTACGGTCAGGTTTAGATTGCAGGGTCCGTAATACTATTTAAAGCTGCAAAATGCATTATTAGCGCCATTGCATGAACAGGTTTTGCTTTGGAGAACAGCCCGTTGTAAAATAAACCCGACAAAGCTAAATAGCCCGGAATGGAGCGCAGCGAAATGAGGACTATAAGCGATGGCGGGAAACAGCACCTATGAAAAACAGAACGCTCATTTTCAAAAAAAATCGTCACCTCGACTGAAGTTTAGCGAAATGGAGAGATCTGCTGAAAATAGATTTCTCGACTGCGCTGCACTCCGCTCGAAATGACGATCTGTTACGTCAGAACGGATAATTAAATCAAGCTTATTTGCTCAGTTCTGCGAAATATTTATGGAATAACGGCAAAGTCTCTATTCCTTTATAATAATTGTAGATATCATATTTCTCGTTTGGCGAGTGTAAAGCATCACTATCTAAACCGAAGCCAAAAAGCACCGATTTAATACCCAATGCATCTTCAAACAAGGCCACAATAGGAATACTGCCTCCGCCTCGTGTTGGAATAGCCTTTTTACCAAAACTATCTTCAATTGCTTTTTCGGCTGCCTGGTAAGCAATACTATCAGTTGGGGTCACCACTGGTTCGCCGCCGTGATGAGGTGTAACCTTTACCTTTACATTTTTAGGCGCAATGCTTTCGAAATGTTTGGTAAAAATCTCGGCAATTTCTTCTGAGCTCTGGTGTGGAACCAAACGCATAGAAATTTTTGCATTGGCTTTACTTGGCAATACGGTTTTTGCACCTTCACCAATATAACCGCTCCAAATTCCGTTTACTTCTAAAGTTGGACGGGTACCTGTACGCTCTAAAGTTGAATAACCTTTCTCGCCCCAAACTTCTCCGATATCTAAATCCTTTTTGTATTCTGCTTCGTCGTAAGGTGCAGAATTTAATGCTTTTTTCTCCTCATCTGTTAAATCAAGTACTTTATCATAAAAAGCAGGGATAGTGATGTGGTTATTTTCATCGTGTAATGAAGCGATCATTTTACAAAGGATGGTAGCTGGATTAGCCACTGCCCCACCATAAACTCCAGAGTGTAAATCGCGGTTCGGACCAACTACTTCAACTTCCATGTAAGCTAAACCGCGTAAACCGGTTTCGATTGATGGATGTTCCATACTAATCATCGAAGTATCAGAAATTAAGACTACATCGGCTTTTAAACGCTCGGCATTCGCTTTTACAAAAATACCCAGATTTGCAGAACCTACCTCTTCTTCACCTTCGATCATAAATTTAACGTTGCAGGCCAAAGTATTGGTTTGCATCATTAATTCGAATGCTTTTACGTGCATATAAAACTGTCCTTTATCATCGCAAGCGCCGCGGGCATAAATTTTACCATCGCGTACTGTAGGCTCAAAAGGTGGTGTATGCCAAAGTTCTAATGGATCTGCCGGTTGAACATCGTAATGACCATATATTAAAACAGTGGGTAAAGAAGCATCTATAATTTTTTCGCCATAAACAATAGGATATCCTGCGGTTGGGCAAATTTCTACCTGATCTGCACCTGCATCTTTTAATTTCTGAGCAACATAATCAGCTGTTTTTAAAACATCGCCTTTGTATTTCGGATCAGCACTTACCGATGGAAAACGCAATAACTCAAACAACTCATCTAAAAAACGTTGTTTGTGCGTTTCTACATAATTTTTAATCTCTTGCATAACAAAATGAATTTGGACAAATATAGGCTTTACCAAATAAAAAGGCACTTAAGCGGTTAATAAATTATCCCCATAGCGGGGTAAAATTTTGCTTATAGCCACACGGTTAATGGGTTTAATTATTTTTTTTAAGATCCAAAATCAGGGTTCTATTTTTTAAACTTAAAACGCGTCTTTTAACAAATACAAAAAAATGATTTAATGTTTGTAAAAAAATATAGCACAGCATTAATTATATCTACTTTTTTGTAAATTGCGCCAATAACAGATATCCTTAAATCCTGTACAAAAGAATTTTAACAATGAAGTTTAGCGCAAAAGTATTTCTATCTCTGCTGCTGCTTCTTGTTGTCCGCATTTCTTCCTTAGCTCAAGGAACACCCGCTACCCGAGTAAGTTGCCCGGAAGCAGCCCAGTATTATTCGAAAGACAGTATAAATATTGTAACCTTTGGAGCCAGCACCGTAGAAGGTGTTAATGGTGTTGGTTTTCAAACCATGCTTCAGAACAATTTTATAAATTGTTATACGAATAAAATCGTGGATATTACCAATCATGGTATTGGTGGTCAGACTACTTTTCAGGGATTACTCCGAATTGATAATGCAATAGCCTATAGAACCGGCTTTATTGTAATTGATATGGGCATTAATGATGCTGTTGCAATGACTACTGGTAAAGGAAGTGTAGCCGAAACCGTTGCTAATATGCGGGTATTGATTACGGCAAGCCTTAAACAGAAATTAGTTCCARTTTTATGTACACTACAGTTTGTTGATGATAGAACCATTAAAAGTTATGTGACTGTAAATACCCATATCAAAAACCTTAATACAGCCTACAGAAAATTAGCTGCAGAATATAAAATATATTTAGCCGATGTAAATGCAGCCATGAGGCGTGATTTTTCGCTTTATCAGGATGCCTTTCATCCTAATGCACGTGGTTACAGGTTGGTGAGCTATGTAATTTTCGACGCCATTAATAAAGCGATTTTTGATAAATTCTTAAAGTTTACCGTTTCTCAGAATTACCCTAATCCTGCAGCTATGCAAACATTTATTGATGTTGTTTTGCCCGAAACGGATAAAATTAATATTCAGATTTTTGATTTAATGGGCCGCTTGGTTAAAACAGTAGTAAATGAATACCTCAATACCGGAAAACACACCTTAGAAATCAACACCTCTACCTTTGTTCCCGGAATTTATTTCTTTAAAATCTCTTCCGATTCAGGTCAATATAACAATGCAAAAAAGTTTATTGTAGCGAGGTAACAAAAGATTTAAATATTAGTCTATTTATAGATTAATAATGTTTTATACCTTTAACCATGACTACTGAGACATTTTTCACCAATGAAGTTATTGATCTCGATCTTCTTCCAAAATACGAAGAAATTCAGTTAAGCCGGCCACACCCCGATTATTGGAAAATCATCTGTATTAATCTACTGATCTTTTTTGGCTTGCTGGGAATAGCTTTTGGCATACTCCTATTCTTTGTTGATGAAGTAAAACCAAATGCCAAATGGATAATCCCCCTTTATTTAGCTTTATTTGCCATCTTTTCGCTACTCTTTCGCGCCAGTTTTAAGAAACGGGGGTATGCCATCCGCACACATGATGTATTATACAAAAGTGGCATTATCGCCGAATCGACAACAATTGTTCCTTTAAACAGGATTCAGCATATCGAATTAAATGAAGGGATTTTTTCCAGAATATATAAACTGGGATCATTACAGCTATTTACTGCAGGTGGCCAAACAGGGCATATCCATATTTCGGGGATTGCAATTGATGATGCCAAGCGTATCAGGGATCTGCTTTTGAAAAAACTAGACCTGCTTGAAAATCCAACAACAGAATTGAATGCCAATGAATAACGATTTTAGTAAACCGCAGCGGGAATCGGCCTTTGGTATTATTGTGATGGGTGCGCATACCTTTTTTCAGATTGGAAAAGCAACTTTTGCTATTTTCATTATCGCATTTATGAAAATGCCCATTAACGAAATCGTTTATGTCTTGCTTGGTATCGCAGCTATCATGTTTTTCAGCTTCATCATTGCTTATTTATGGTATTTAAAATTCACGTTCTTTTTAGATAAAGAAAAGCAGGAATTTGTGGTGAATAAGGGCATATTCAACCGCGATCAGGTAATTATTCAACTCGATAAAATACAGCAGGTTAACATTAACCAGAATATTCTGCAGAAAATTATCGGCGTTTATGGGTTAAAAATCGATACAGCCGGTGCTCATGGAGAAGAAGTAAGTATAAAAGCAATTGACGAAACTTCTGCCTATAACCTTAAAGAACATTTATTAAATAGAAGAACCGTAACTGAAACACAATCGGAAATTGAACGTGAAAACCACAAGACAGTAGAAACACCATTTTTAAGAATAAGTGCCCGGACTTTGTTTAAAGTAGGACTAACCTCTAATTATGGACAAAGTTTAGCTTTACTTGCTGCTTTTTTTTACACCGTTATTTACGAAGGCAGGCAATTGCTTGATGCTTTTAAAATTAATAAAGATGAAATTCAGAGCGCAGTAACGGGTATGCTGACTATAGTTACAATTTTTATCTTAATTGCCTGTCTTTTAATTGTACTGTTAATTATTAACCTGGTTAGAACCTTTTATAAGTATTTCGAGCCGAGCTGGAAATTAGCGAACATAAA
>NZ_JBFTQI010000473.1:0-4685 GCF_056398925.1 Pedobacter sp. 01T416_2 | reverse complement strand
TTTTTATACAATAAATTAACCCTCAGGATAACAATGTCTGTATTTATGATACAGCCTCTCCTATAAAAGATAATTATTTCGCCGGTGTAATGACGATTTTCCGGTATTCGATCGGTTCATGATCTCCCTGAAGATAAATAGGCCCGGGCTCTCCCTCATTACTATCCAATGCCCCTCCGGTAATGCCCGGGATTTCCTGGTTACTGATGATGGTTTTACCATTGGCTACCACTGTTACCAAACGGCCAACAAGGGTAATATCGTAACGCTGCCATTCATCCGGGCCAAGCGTAACCATTTCATTGGCGGTTAAAAATCCATAAATGCCACCGAATAGCACGCTGTTAGGATGTGCATCTTTTTTGCTGTCCTCAATCTGCACCTCGTAACGGCCCCTTAAGTATACCCCACTGTTTCCGCCTTTGKCGTATTTGAATTCTACATGAAGCTTAAAATCATTATACTTCTGTTGAGAAATCAGATTTGAGCCCGCTTTCGGACTGGTTAAAATACCGTTTTTAACTATCCATTGGTTTGGTCCATTGGTTTTCCAGCCAGACAGATCCTTGCCATTGAACAAATTGATGGGTTTGCCCCAAGCTGGTGCTGCCGTTCTTTTCAGGTAAGGTGTCTTAACGCCTTTCCAGTTATATTGTTTACCATCGCAATTGGTCATTGTTCCCTGAATCCCTGCATCGCCCACGGTGCCATCGATAACTAAATTCGAAGAACCGCTTTCCCATTGTGGCGGGATTTCGAACCTGAATTTTCCATTATCAAACTTCACTTCCGATACCGGACGCGCACTACCAGCGGTAGATACAAAGTACCCCACTAAAGTTTTATAACCAGATAGTTTTACTTCCATCCAGGCAGGCGCCGGTTTTCCGTTTACATCAACGGTAATGTCCCAACGGCCAATCAATGCTGCAGGCTCAACAGCAAGTTTAATGTTATCGGGTATCGTTACTCTTGCAGCAAATGTTTTTTGAGACAGACCTGCAAGGAACAGACAGCTTATACTAAACAAAAAGATTTTTTTTCTCATAAATGTAATTTGATTATTATGTACCTGATGTTTTATAACCCAGGACCAATAAGTTACAGGCCAAGGTAAATTGCCAGTAAGGTATGATTTATTTGTTTTAAGCACAAGTAGTGCTTCGCTCCTGCACAGCATCGTTACAAGACTGCTGTACCGTTATAACGATAAGTCTTAATAAACAAGTGTGCTAACCCATGTGCAAAACAGCGTAAGTTGAAATCATCTAAAAACAAAGGCCCCTGCAAATTTGATCTGCAAGGGCCCGTTTATATATAAGATTGATATTTATCCATTAATGGCTTTAACACCTGGCAATTCTTTGCCTTCCATATACTCAAGTAAAGCACCACCACCGGTAGAAACGTAACTTACTTCATCTTCCATGCCAAATTTTGCAATTGCGGCTGCTGAATCGCCACCACCGATCAATGAAAATGCTCCGTTATCTTTAGTAGCCGCTACAACTGCTTCTGCAACAGCTTTAGTACCTACCTGGAAACTTTCCATTTCGAAAACGCCCATCGGTCCGTTCCACAACAAGGTTTTAGAATTTTTAATTACATCCTGGAACAGGGCAACCGATTTTGGGCCGATATCCAGTCCCATCCAATCTGCAGGAATCTGACCAGAGTCTACATCCTTCTTATCGGCATCATTTGCAAATTTATCAGCAATTACGGTATCTACAGGTAAAATCAGGTTTACGCCTTTTGCTTTTGCTTTTTCGATCAATTCTAAAGAAAGTGCTTGTTTATCGGCTTCTAACAATGAGGTGCCAATTTCTCCGCCCTGCGCTTTAGCAAAAGTGTAAGCCATACCACCACCAATAATCAGGTTATCTACCTTATCCAGCAATTTCTCGATCAAAAGAATTTTATCAGATACTTTAGCACCTCCCATAATTGCAGTAAAAGGTCTTTCTGCGTGGTTCAATATTTTCTCTGCATTTTCTACTTCCGAGGCCATTAAATAACCGAAGTATTTTGCATCTGGGAAAAACTGGGCAATAATTGAAGTTGAAGCATGTGCCCGGTGAGCAGTACCAAAGGCATCGTTTACATAAACGTCGCCTAATTTTGATAATTTTTCTGCAAAGGCAACATCACCTTTTTCTTCTTCTTTGTAAAAACGAAGATTTTCTAACAATAAAACTTCACCTGGTTTTAAATCAGCTGCCTGTTTTACTGCGCTTTCGCCAATACAATCATCAACAAACTTAACTTCAACACCAACAAGAGCAGATAGATCAGATAAGATGTGCTTTAAAGAATATTTATCGGTAGGGCCATCTTTCGGGCGACCTAAGTGAGACATTAAAATAACCGCACCACCATCTTTTAAGATTTTAGAAATGGTTGGCAAAGCCGCCCTGATTCTTTTATCGTCTGTAATTTTAAATTCGTCATCTAAAGGCACATTAAAATCTACCCTGATTAATGCTTTTTTATCTTTAAAGTCAAACTGGTCAATTGTATTCATGTTTAATTATTTTGATTTAAGTTTAATTTCATTTCGTAATGGAAACCGATGCCAGGGATATCGAACTCTGGCGATTCGGTAGTAAAGCCGATTTTCTTGTAAAAAGCTGCCGCCGTTGAACGGGCATTACACCATAAGTAATCGGTTTTATATTCTTTCAGGTATTCAATGGCAAAAGTAACCAGTGCAGCACCATAACCATTTCCAACTGCATCGGGATGGGTGGCCATGCCCCTAAGCTGATAGCCCTCTCCTTCTTCCGGAAAAAAATCGTTCCGCATAAAGGTGGCAATTGATTTTATTTCTCCATCTTTTAAAAAACCAAGATGAAAGGTATCGTAGGCAAGATCGCCTTCAAAAACGCATGCTTCGAATGGTTTGCCATTGCGCAAAACCAGGCTTCTTAAAGGCAGTACTTCTTCTGGAAGAATAAATTTGACCATATTTTTAATATCAGCTAGCTTACATCAAGTGTGAAGATATTGCTATTGGATGCACTGCAAACGTTTGCAAAGTTAATAAAGCAATTGAAACCCGATAATAATATCGGCCAGAATTTTTAACATTTTAGATCACTGCAAAAAAACGACTCTTTCATCTATTTTGATTTTTATACAAAAAATTATCCCTCACGATGACATCTGTTTGCGATTTATCCCTTAACTTAATAACACTGAGGTAGGAGTCGATCCACCGATTAATTAATCCAGCATCTGGAACTGGGGCTTTGCAATGAATAACCGATTACAGCAGGCAATTAACCATGTACTATTGATTAATAAAGCAATAAACCAGCCCTACATTTTAGCCTTTACCAAGCTGATCAATTTTTTTCACCACATCGATCAAACGGCTACTGTAACCAAATTCGTTATCATACCAGCCCACCACTTTAACCAGATCGCCAACGATAGAGGTTAATAACGAATCGAAAATACAGGAATGTGGGTTGTCGATAATATCGACTGATACAATTGGATCTTCGGTATACTCAATAAGACCTTTCAATTCATTTTGTGCAGCGTGCTTAAAAGCTGCATTGATTTCTTCAATGCTTGTCTTCTTCTTTAGCAGGCAGGTAAAATCGGTTAACGATCCGTTTAAAACCGGAACCCTGATTCCTGCCCCACCTAAACGGCCATCCAGTTCCGGAAAAATATGGGTAATGGCTTTTGCTGCCCCTGTTGTAGTTGGAATAATGGAGGATGAAGCTGCCCTTGCCCTGCGCAGATCTTTATGGTTCGCATCATGCAGATTCTGATCACCTGTCATCGAGTGGATCGTCGTAATATAACCCTCTTCAACACCCCAGTTATCATTCAAAATCTTAATCATAGGGGCAATATTATTCGTTGTACAACTGGCATTTGATAATACAGGGCTACTTAAATCAATCTGATGGTCGTTTACACCTAATACAACCATCGGAATATCATCCGCAGCCGGGGCTGAGATCAACACCTGTTTTGCGCCTGATGTAATGTGTTTTTCTGCTGATGACTTGGTTAGATTTTTACCAGTACAATCGATAACCAGATCTACCCTAAGTGCCGACCAAGGCAATTCATCGGCATCCTTGATAGCGAAAACCGGAATAGAAAGCTGATTGATTACCAGTGCATCAGGTTTTGCAGAAACACTCCCGGCGAAAACACCATGAACAGTATCGTACTTAAATAGGTGAGCCATCGTTTTGGCATCTGCCAGGTCGTTAATCGCCACCACTTCAAATCCCTCAGCCAATGCTAAGCGTAAAAATGTTCTTCCTATTCTACCAAAACCATTTATTGCCAGCCTCATTATTATAAAAATTAGAGCGCAAAATTAGTATTTATTTATCAAAGCAAAGACCTGATTATATAAGATGGAAAAGGTATGATGAAACCTTATTTCAGCAGCTATCTTTTTCGTGCTAAGGTCAAAAATATTCTACTTGGCATTACAAAATGATAGAAGTGGAAAGAGACCATGGCAATCGATGGACAATAAATTTCCGGTGCGCAAAGTCATCCGCTTTAAAAAAATGAGTTCTTTTTTAGGAGCGCAGCGCCTGTATAGCTATGGATGTTTGTTCCCGTTCTTCGCTATATCCCCTTCGCTATATCCCTGCGCTGCGCTCCAGGGATGCCGCTGCGACCGGGGCTAGGTACTTCAAATCTGC
>NZ_JBFTQI010000472.1:0-4694 GCF_056398925.1 Pedobacter sp. 01T416_2 | reverse complement strand
GATTTTGTACTGGCAAATGTAATGTTCGAGATCAATTTTGCAATAACAATTTTTTAAAATGACTAATTTCTGATTAATTTTCAATCTTTTGATTAATAAATATCAAATTTTAATTGACTTAAAAACAGTAAATTATGTTATTTGTTGTGCTGTTTTGTATGTTTTTTATCGTTTTACTATTTTATAATAAAAGTCAGAATGTCAATTGGTCAATTCATCTGAATGTCACATTTCGTCGATCCAACTTTTTGACCAATATATCCCACATTTGAACCTTTTTTTGGCTTCAATTCCGCGTTAAAATTGTGTTATCAAATCGTTTGGTTAATGCGGCCTTAATCTACCTAGTTGATTTTAATCTCTACAAGTAGCATTCAGGTACAGGCCAAATTTTCAGAACAGGGTTTTAAAAACTGAAGAATATAAGTGTTCAGCATGCGTAAAAAATTACAAGATAGAATTGCCTCTTTTAAGGATGCGGCGGTGATAAAAGAAAAGGGATTATATCCTTATTTCAGGTCGATAGAATCGGGCCAGGATACCGAGGTGGTTATAAATGGGAAAAAGGTACTCATGTTTGGTTCCAATTCCTATTTAGGGTTAACCAATCATCCTAAAATAAAAGAAGCCGCAAAAGCAGCTATCGATAAATATGGGACTGGCTGTGCAGGATCGCGTTTTCTGAACGGCTCGCTCGATATTCATCTCGAATTGGAAAATCGCCTCGCAGAATATGTGGGCAAAGAAGCGGCAGTGCTTTTTAGTACTGGTTTTCAGGTCAACCTAGGGGTAATATCCTGTTTATTAGATCGTAACGATTATCTGTTATTGGATGAGTACGACCATGCCTCGATTATTGATGGAAGCCGTTTGTCCTTCTCGCGCACCATCAAGTATGCGCATAACGATATGCAGGACCTGCGCCGAAAACTGAGCAGATTACCTGAAGATGCCGCTAAACTGATTGTTTCTGATGGCATTTTCAGTATGGAAGGCGATTTAGTTAATCTTCCAGAAATGGTAAATATTGCCAATGAATTTGGTGCCAATATTATGATGGATGATGCGCACAGTTTAGGAGTAATCGGCTTTAATGGATCGGGAACGGCATCACATTTTAATCTTACGGAGGATGTAGACCTGATTATGGGCACTTTTAGCAAATCGCTGGCCTCATTAGGTGGTTTTATTGCGGGCAATGCCGAAACCATCGAATATATCAAGCACCGTGCCCGTTCACTGATGTTCAGCGCAAGTATGCCGCCTTCTGCTGTAGCAAGTGTAATTGCTGCATTGGATATTATCGAATCAGAGCCTGAGCGTATTGATAAACTCTGGGCCAATACAGAATATGCGAAGAAACTTTTGCTCGAGGCCGGTTTCGATATCGGGCACAGCAATAGTCCGATTATTCCCATTTACATCCGCGATAATACCAAAACCTTTATGATTACGAATATCCTTCAGCAAAATGGGGTATTTGTAAACCCGGTCGTTTCACCAGCGGTGCCTTCCGATTCATCATTGATCAGGTTTTCTTTAATGGCCACGCATACTTTCGAACAAATTGATTCAGCCATAAGCAAACTAAGTGCTGCTTTTAAAGCTGTTAATGTAGAATTAGTAGGAAGCCAATCATGAGAGAACTGGTAAAAGTTTCTGGTAAAAAAGCATTAAAGGCGTTTGTAGATTTTCCACACCAATTGTATGCGGCCGATGTAAACTATGTCCCTGAGCTTTTTATTGCCCAACGCGACTTGCTTACCCCAGGCAAACATCCTTTTTACGAACATTCTGAAATACAGCTTTTTTTACTGTACGACGAAGGTAAAGTAGTTGGGCGAATTGCGGCAATTAACAATACAAATCACAATAAAGTTTACGGCGGACATGATGGTTTCTTCGGTTTTTTCGATTGTATAAATGATGCGGAAGTTGCCTTGCAGCTTTTAAATGCAGCACAGGATTGGTTATCGGAAAGAGGGCTGACAAAAGTTTTAGGTCCGGTAAATTTTTCAACCAACGAAGTATGCGGATTACTGATTGAAGGTTTCGATGGGCCACCTGTGGCCATGATGCCATATAATGCGCCATATTATCTGTCGCTTTTAGAGCAAACCGGCTTTCGGAAAAATGTCGATTTAAGGGCATACCGCTACACTGCGGGCAATTATAGCGAAAGATCGGTTAAACTGCTGGATAGGATAGAAGAACGGCTGCTCCGTAACGACATTGTGCTGCGTAAAATCAACATGAAGAAATTCAAGGAGGAGTGTAACGCCGTGAGGGAAGTATACAATAAAGCATGGGATAAAAACCTTGGTTTTGTACCGATGACGGATAAAGAATTCGACTATACCGCAAACGATTTAAAACTGATCCTCGACCCAGAGTTTTGTATCCTGGCAGAACAGCATGGCAAGATTGTGGGTTTTGCATTGGCCATTCCTGATATCAATCAGATCCTGATCAAAATTAAACGAGGTAGGTTGTTCCCTACAGGTTTAATCAAACTTTTGGCCAATAAAAAGAAAATTGATGGCATCCGTATTTTGTTGCTTGGCGTAGTAGATGGTTACCGTAAAATGGGGATTGAAGCTTGCCTTTATGGCCGTATCATCAAACATTTTAAGGCTAAAAACATGAAATATGCAGAGGCCAGCTGGACTTTAGATCATAACGATCTGATCAATAAACCTATTGAAGATATTGGTGGTAAACTATATCGTAAGTACAGGATTTTGGAGAAAGCGATATGAAAAAGCGGGTGTTGATTACAGGCGCGACAGGATTTGTAGGGTATCACCTGATTAAATCTGCTTTGGCGAATGATCTCGAAGTGTATGCAAATGTACGTCAATCGGCCACTGCAACACATCTTAAAGATTTTCCGATCAACTATGTTGACCTTGATCTTTCTTCCATATACCTGTTGAAGGAAAATATAGAGGAAAAAAGATATGACTACATCGTGCATGCAGCTGCGGTAACCAAGGCAAAAAAACTCGATGATTACAATCAGGTAAACGCCATTTATACCCGGAACCTGGCTTTGGCGGCTTCAAAATCGGCACATAGCATAAAGAAATTCGTATTTATCAGCAGTTTGGCCGCACTGGGGCCTTTAAATCGGAAAAATGAAAAACTGACAGATATGGGGGCATCAAATCCGGTAACCAATTATGGGATCAGCAAAGCACTTGCAGAGACATATTTATCGCTGATCCCCAATCTGCCCTTAATTACCTTCAGGCCTACCGCAGTATATGGGCCGAGGGAGAAAGACATTTTCATATTGATTAAAACCATTAAAGCAGGACTGGAGCTGTATATCGGAAGACAGGAACAGGAACTGAGCTTTGTGTACGCCACCGATCTGGCCAATATTATTATAAAAGCACTTTCATCTGATGTGGTTGGCAAAAGTTATAACATTTCTGATGGGGCAGTTTATAGCCGTTCTGCACTAGCTAGCCATGTGCGCAAGGCCTTAAACAAAAAAACGTTGACCGTGAATGTACCTGTGCAAATGATTAAGGGCCTTGCCTGGTCGATGGAACGGTTGTATGGCGTGTTTAATAAGATTCCTGCTTTAAATGTAGATAAGATAAAAGAACTCACCGCGCTCAATTGGGGCTGCGACATTAAAAATATTCAGAACGACTTTGGTTTTGTGCCCCAATTCGGACTCGAACAAGGGCTTAATGAAACCATAAACTGGTACCGTAAAAACAATTGGTTATAAGATTTTAAATAAAATAGAATGAAACAACAAGTAAAAGCAGCTGAAGGCAAGCTGGGAATATTAATGCCAGGATTAGGCGCTGTAGCAACAACCATGATTGCCGGAGTTGCTGCAATTAAAAAAGGGATATCAAAACCGATCGGTTCGTTAACACAGATGGGTACCATCCGTTTGGGCAAAAGAACAGAAAAAAGAGAACCAAAAATTAAAGATTTTGTGCCTCTGGCTGGTCTTGAAGACTTGGTTTTCGGTGGCTGGGATGTTTATGAAGATAATGTTTACGAAGCGGCAATGAATGCCCGCGTATTAGACGCTAACCTTTTGCGCGACGTACGCGAGGAATTACAGGCCATTAAACCGATGCGTGCTGCTTTCGACAGAAATTATGTAAAAAACCTTGATGGTAAATATGTAAAAGATCTCGATAACCGTTACGAACTGGCATTAGCCGTAATGGAAGATATTAAAAACTTCAAAGAAGAAAACAATTGCGACCGTATTGTATTGGTTTGGTGTGGTTCTACTGAAATTTATTTTGAACCATCAGAAGTTCACGAATCGCTTGCTGCGTTTGAGCAAGGTTTAAGAGATAACGATTTGCGTATTGCGCCAAGTATGATCTATGCTTATGCTGCATTAAAATTAGGAATTCCTTTCGCTAATGGAGCACCAAACTTAACGGTTGATATTCCTGCCTTAATCGAACTGGCTAAAGAAACCGATACCCCAATTGCTGGTAAAGATTTTAAAACCGGTCAAACTTTAATGAAAACCATTCTGGCGCCTGGTTTGGCGGCACGTTCGTTAGGTGTAAACGGTTGGTTTTCTGATAATATTTTAGGTAACCGCGATGGTTTGGTGTTAGACGATCCTGATAATTTTAAAACAAAAGAAGTATCTAAACTTGGTGTACTGGAAGATATCTTTAAACCGAAGATATCTTTAAACC
>NZ_JBFTQI010000471.1:0-4697 GCF_056398925.1 Pedobacter sp. 01T416_2 | reverse complement strand
ATCTTCCTTTTGCTTTGGCTATTTGTAATAGATTATCATTAAATTGCATCCTCTATTGCATCAATCCCTAATGAAAGAAATTACCGATATCATAAAGGCATATCAAAAAGCAACGAAGGAAAAGAAAAAAACAGCCCTTGCTACGGTAGTTAAGGTAGAGGGTTCTTCTTACCGCAGACCTGGTGCAAGAATGTTGATTACTGAAGATGGCCAGTTAACAGGCGCCATTAGTGGCGGTTGTTTAGAAGGCGATGCGTTGCGGAAAGCACTTTCGGCAATTGTACAGCAAGAAAACAAGCTCATTACTTATGATACTACAGATGAAGATGATGCAAAATTTGGCGTTCAGCTGGGCTGCAATGGCATTGTACATATTTTGTTCGAACCCATTTTAGAAGCAGATGAGCTAAATCCCATTGCTATTTTAACCGCGTTGCAAGGCAAAAGGGAGCATGCAGTTTTAGCAATACTTTTTTCCCTAACAGATAAGTTGCAGTTGGGTACAAGTATGCTTTTTAGAAATGAACCTATTCTAGCTAAAATCCCCGAAGCGATCTTCAATGAGACAATTAAAGATATCCTGGAAGTTTCTGAATATAAGACCACGTCAATTAAAGCTTATAATTTTGACAACCAACAGATTGATGCCTTTCTGGAGTTTATCCAACCCCCAATTTCATTAATTATAGCTGGCGCAGGCAATGATGCACAGCCTTTAGCCGAAATGGCTTACCTTTTGGGCTGGGAAGTAACTGTGATAGATGGAAGACCTATGCATGCTACGCCACAACGTTTTGCAAATGCAACCAAGGTTTTAGTGAGCAAACCCGAAAATGTGTTAGCTCAAATTCAGATAGATGAACAAACAGCTTTTGTATTGATGACCCATAATTACAATTACGACCTCGAACTACTTAAATATCTATTAGGCACAAATGCTCCGTATATCGGCACACTTGGACCAAAGAAAAAACTAGTTAGGATGTTAGATGAACTGGATTTGGCAACGCCAACAAATCAAACACGTGTACATGGTCCGGTTGGTTTGGATATTGGCGCAGAAACTGCAGAAGAAATCGCCATTTCTATCCTCGCCGAGATTAAATCTGTTTTTACAGGTGCTTCGGCCATGTTTTTAAAAGAGAAGAAAAAACCGATCCATGTTTACGAATTAAAAAACAATTAAGCATTGAAAACGGGCATTATCATATTGGCAGCAGGTAGTTCTTCACGTTTGGGAAGACCAAAACAGCTTTTGGATTACAAAGGAAAAACGCTCTTGCAAACCGTAATAAATGAAGCTTTAGAAACAAGTTGCAGACCCGTTATCGCTGTTTTAGGTTCAAACGCTAAAGAAATAGCCAGCCAGCATCAGCATGATCAGGTTAATTTCGTTATCAATGAAAGTTGGGAAAATGGAATGGCATCGAGCATTGTAGCCGGGCTTTCTGCTATAATCAGAAATAATCGCGAAATTGAAAGTATCATTATTGCTGTAGCCGACCAGGCTTTTATAAAAATGATTAACTTTAATAGCTTAATCGAAAAGCAGAAAGAAACAGGTAAAAATATAATTGCCAGTACCTATGCAGAAGCGACAGGAACTCCTGTCCTCTTCAAAAAAGATTATTTTGAAGCACTTTTATCGCTCACAGGAGCAGAAGGAGCAAAAAAGATACTCAAACAATATCCTCAAGATGTAGAAACAGTTGTTTTCGAACATGGAGAAATTGATATTGATACAGAAACAGATTATAACAATTTAATTAGCCAGCAATGATAGCAGATTCTTTTGGAAGAATACACGATTACCTGCGGATATCGCTAACCGATAACTGCAATTTTCGCTGCTTTTATTGCATGCCCGAAGAAGAATACGACTTCACCCCTGCCTCCCGGCTAATGCAAACCGACGAAATTATTAAGCTGGCAGAAGTTTTTGTGGCCAATGGCGTAAAAAAAATCAGGCTTACAGGTGGTGAACCATTGGTAAGAAAAGATGCAGCTCAAATTATTGCAGCATTGGGTAAACTTCCGGTCGAGCTCGTCATTACCACAAACGGAACCCGCATTGCCGAAATGTTACCTGTATTAAAAGAAGCAGGTATTAAAACCATTAATATTAGTCTGGATACATTACAACCTGAGAAGTTCTTTATGATTACCCGAAGGGATGTTTTCCATCAGGTACGCAGTAATATCGAATTGCTTTTGCAGCACAAAATCAAGGTAAAGGTAAATATGGTGGTGATGAAAGGGCTTAATGATAACGAGATCTGCGATTTCATCAATTGGACCAAACACAATCCAATCCAGATCAGGTTTATTGAGTTTATGCCCTTTAGCGGTAACAAATGGACAAGCAATAAGATGTTTTCGTTAGATGAAATCCTATCTGTAGTTGAAAAAGATTTCACCGTATTACCTGTTAAAGGAGAACCACATGATACGGCTAAAAGTTTCATGATTCCTGGTCACGAAGGCTCGTTTGCCATAATTAGCACCATGACCAATCCTTTTTGCGATACCTGTAACCGCATGCGCTTAACTGCAGATGGCAAATTAAAGAACTGCCTTTTTTCGGATAGTGAAACCGATCTGCTTACGGCATTGCGAGAAAATGAAGATGTGCTTCCACTAATTCAATCAGCTATTTGGAGCAAAAAGAAAGCATTAGGCGGACAGTTGGTAAGCGATTTCGAAAAAATTGATGCGACTACCATTCAAAACAGAAGTATGATTACCATTGGAGGATAAAATTTTCATGATTAGCGTTAAAGAAGCAAAAGACCTCATTTCTCAATACATAACAGCATTAAATCCCATTTCAATCGATTTGGCAAAGGCATCAGGACACATTCTTGCAGCTGATGTTTATGCTAAATACGATATTCCTGCATTTAGCCAATCATCCATGGATGGTTATGCCATCAAGTTCGAAGATCACGAACAAGAACTCTCCTTAATTGGCGAAATGGCCGCAGGAACGGCAACCACCATAACCATCCAAAACGGCGAAACCAGCAGGATATTTACAGGTGCCCCTTTGCCAGAAGGTGCCGATACTGTGGTGATGCAAGAAAAAATCACACGCACAGATGGGAAAATCACCTTGCAGGATTCTAATTTAAAGCTTGGCTTAAACGTACGGGATAAAGGTTCAGAAATTATGGCCGGAGCATTGGCAATGGAAAAAGAGAGCCTGCTCAGTCCTGCCGCTATTGGCTTTCTGGCTGGGATTGGTATTAACAAAGTTAGCGTTTATCCCATGCCAAAGATTTCGATTATTGTAACAGGGAAAGAATTACAACAACCAGGAAAAACACTCGAATTTGGACAGGTGTACGAATCGAATTCCTATTCGCTTTCTGCAGCTTTAAAATATGAAGGCATTGAACAAATTACCGTTTACGAAGCTGATGATGATCTCGATATCCTAAAAAAAGTATTACAAACAGCAATAGAAAGCAGCGATGTTGTGCTGCTAACCGGAGGTGTAAGTGTAGGCGATTATGATTTTGTAATCGAAGCCGCTGCACATTGTGGCATCAAACAGATTTTTCATAAGGTAAAGCAGAAACCTGGCAAACCTTTGTTTTTTGGCACAAAAGATCAAAAATTAATATTTGGACTTCCGGGTAACCCATCATCTGTACTCAGCTGCTACTATAATTACGTATTGCCATCCATCAAATCCTTATCGCATAAAAGCAATAGTGTACTTGAGGTTCAGGCAAAACTTACCCATTCCTATTCCAAAGCTGCAGGGCTTACACATTTCCTAAAGGGCAAATTTGAAAATGGGCTGGTTACCCCGCTCAGTGCGCAGGAATCTTATCGATTAAGCTCATTTGCGCAGGCCAATTGCCTGATCTGTCTTGATGAAACACAAGAACAATTAAAAAAAGGCGACATCCTAACCGTAATGATTTTACCAAACTAAACCATGCAAGAAAGTTTTATCCTATTTTACTGTTTGCTTTTTATTGTAGCCTTTTTATACGCCTCTGTTGGGCATGGTGGCGCAAGCGGTTACCTCGCATTAATGGCCATTTTCGCCATTTCACCGGCCATTATGAAACCTACAGCACTATTGCTCAATTTGTTTGTTTCTTCTACTTCATTTATCCAATTTTACCGTGGTGGTCATTTTAAATGGAAAACCTTTTGGCCTTTTGCGCTTGCCTCTATCCCACTCTCTTTTGTTGGCGGCATGATGGCCATCGAAAGTTCCATTTATAAAAAGATTTTGGGTGTGCTGTTACTCATTCCCGTAATCCGTTTTTTCTTCTTTAAAAATACCGATCCAAAAGATTTCAAACCATCGAACATTCCGCTATCGCTTGCCATTGGCGGTATTATCGGCTTACTTTCGGGCATGATCGGTATCGGTGGAGGCATTATCCTTTCTCCTATCCTATTGCTTTTAAAGTGGACAGATCAAAAACAGACTGCGGCAATCAGTGCAGCATTCATCTTTGTTAATTCGGTTGCTGGTTTAGGCGGCCAACTGATTAAAGGCTTCGAATTTAACAGCCATATGCTCGCTTATGTTGGCGTAGCTTTCGTGGGTGGCATTTGTGGCGCTTATTTTGGCGCTTTAAAATTCCCGCAAACCGTTTTAAAAAATGTGCTGGCCTGTGTATTGGCGCTGGCCGCTTATAAATTACTATTTACACATGCATAATATTAAATAC
>NZ_JBFTQI010000470.1:0-4704 GCF_056398925.1 Pedobacter sp. 01T416_2 | reverse complement strand
TCCACAGTCTGAGCCATTAATGGTTTTATTTAATCATTTGGCAGACGAATCTTTATTAATAGATTTTACAGCAGTATCTTTCAATGTACTCTACATAAAAGATAAAAAGATAGTTTTTCAAAACCATTATCAATCAGAGAACGCTGAGGAGTTTAATTATTTCCTATTGCTGATGATTGAACAACTGGGCTTAACTGATGCCATTCCCGTTTATTTACAAGGCATTATAAACGAAGATGATGAGCATTATAACTGCTTATTAAAATACTTTAACCAACTTTATTTCTTTCTTCCTGCTGGAAAACAAAATAGCGAATTACTGGCCGATATGCCTAAACACTATTTCAGCGGTCTCCTTGCTTTAGATTTATGCGAATAATTGGTGGCAAATTAAAGGGCATCCGTTTGCAGCCCCCTGCAAATTTACCGGTGCGCCCAACTACGGATATGGCCAAAGAAGCACTTTTCAATATCCTCAACAACAAATATGATTTCGAAACATGTTCTGTTCTGGATTTATTCTGCGGCACTGGAAATTTAACTTTTGAGTTTGCCTCACGCGGTGCAGAAAGTATTTTAGCCGTTGATATGGATTACGGTTGCGTAAACTGGGTTAAAAACACAGCAAAACAACACCAGTTTGATCAAGTTGATGTGCGTAAAGGCGATGTTTTCAAGTTATTAAAACAAATGACTGGTGCTTACGACCTGATCTTTGCCGATCCGCCCTACAATATGCCCAACATTCCACAGATTCCGGTAATGGTAAAGGAGCAACAATTGCTTAAGCCTGATGGCCTGTTAATTGTAGAACACCAAAGTAACATGAAACTGAACAGCCAGCCCGGCTACACCGAAACCAGAAAATACGGCAATTCATCGTTCAGTTTTTTTGAGTTATAGTAGTTCAATCGTTCATTGGTCATTAGTTCATTGGTTAATGGCGCATAGTTAATTTATTTTTAGAAAGCGGGCACACAGCGCCTTATGGCGGCCTTCAGTCCTGCTTTTCATTGCAAGTCCTCACCCGATAAAGGATCGGGTTCCGGGCTTTCCATTGCAATCAGGCATATTGTCAATGACCTGCTTCAATCATATTCCGTTGAACTTCTTAATGTCCTTAATTTCTTAATGGTAAAAGATTAAGCCGGGTGCATTCCGTGTAAATCCGTGTTTCCGTGGCAAAAAATAACCCTCTTTGTGTTCTTCGTGTCTTAGTGGTAAATAATTTCACCATAAAAATCTATATTTGAATCATGAAGATAGCGCTATTTCCAGGCTCATTTGATCCGATCACTATTGCTCACGTAAACATTTTACAACGTGCCACTCCACTTTTCGATAAAATTGTAGTGGGTATCGGACTAAACAGTTCTAAACAGAATTTCTTAAGTGCAGAACAGCGTCTTCAGATTTTACAGACTGTTTTTAAAGGCTATCAGAATATCGAAATCCAAACTTACGAAGGTTTAACAGTAGATTTTTGCCGGAAAATAGATGCCACCTATATGGTACGTGGTATCCGTTCGGCTGCTGATTTCGAATACGAAAGAGCCATCGCCCAAATCAATCAGACCATGATGCCCGAAGTAGAAACCATTTTACTGTTAAGCAAACCCGAATATTCGGCCATCAGCTCTACCATTGTGCGCGATATTTTAAGAAACCATGGCGATGTAAGCCCATTTGTACCCAAAGAAGCACTTAGTTTTTTATAGTACTCCGTTAATCTAAAGATCGTCATTGCGAGGAGGCTTTTTCAGCCGAGGAAGCAATCTTACAACGATCGCTACATAGTGTGCGTTGTAAGATTCCCGCCTGCGCGGGAAAGACGACCAATCTACTGGAATCTCATCTGTGTTCATCCTCTTTATCTGTGGTTAAATTATTTAATTTAAAATGTAACGTTTTAAAGAATCGGTTACCAATAGGTTATAATATTAAATGAAAGAAACAGAAAATACATTTCTCGCCCTGATCAACCAGCACAAAGCGATTATACATAAGATTTCTAAAATGTATATGAACGGTGCTGAAGAACAGCGCGATCTGTTTCAGGAAATCGTATTACAGCTTTGGAAAGCCTACCCAACTTTTAAGGGCAACTCCAAATTTAGTACATGGATGTATCGTGTTTCCTTAAATACGGCGCTAATTTACTTTAAAAGGGACAATAGAAAAGTAGATAAAACACCGTTGGATGAAAATATTGATGTAATAGATGTAAATGAGAGCGAAGGAAAAGAAGAGAAACTGGCCTATTTGTATACTGCCGTGCAAGAGCTGAATGTTATAGAAAAAGCATTGATATTTCTCTTTCTCGAAAACCAATCCCATCGCGAAATTGCCGAAAACCTGGGCATTAGCGAAGTAAATGCAAGGGTTAAACTGAACAGAACTAAAGAAAAATTACAATTTATCATAAAGAAAAACGGTTATGAATTTTGACGATATAAAAAATGAATGGAATGCTGAAAGTCCTCAAGGAAGCAACATTTCTACCGATATGCTTAAAATAAAACAGGCACATACCCCAATTGATAAAATAAGGGCGAAAATGAAACACGAGTTTTTTTACCAGATCTTCTTTTTGGTACTCATGGCCTTTGTTCCTTACTTTTTTAGCTTTTCATCGGCAATGAATCAGGTGTTTTTAATATTTTATGCCATCACCTGCGGATTTACCGCCTATTATTTTTTTAAGTTTTATCTGTTCTATAAAAACTCTTACGATATGAGTTTAGATACGCGCAAAAACATCCTTTGGTTTTTCTACGAAATGAAACTGAATATCGAACTATATAAAGCCCTCACCTACATCGTTGCTTTTATCGGCGTCGCATTCATTGCAATTTATTTATTTATAGAAAAGGCTTCAATTTTCAACAAAATTTTAGCTAATCTTTCATCGGTTTACATCTTATTAAACTGTTTTATTACCATTCTGATTATAGGTCTGATTACCGAATTATGGGCTTGGTATTACTATGGCAAATATTTAAAGCAGGTAAAAAAAGTAGTTGATGAGTTGGATTATGAGTAATCAGTGTGGTCAGATGTTACCATCTGACTTTAAAGTATATTAAAATTCCTATCTATAATTGTTTCGATCCGTGTCAGATAGAAATATCTGATACCACAGCTAAACAAAAGATGCTGACCACGTAGTAGCTATTAGGCCATTAAAAACATAATAAACCGCTAATAAAACAAGTTCGGCAGGACGATCTCTAGGCTAGAACACTTATAGTATTCCTCCGGCCCTCAGCACATCCATAATTGATGGAAAAGTGTTTTTAACTACTGGCGAAATGTGATTTTTATCCAGCCAAACCGCTTCATCAATGCCTTCTTCCTTTTGAGGTACCAATTTTGGTTCGCCTTTAACCTTCATTTTGTACCAATTGGTTTTCTTGATTACCATTTTTGTACCAATTGGATAAACGTGATAGGTTTTACAAAGTTTTTCTTCGCGTTTAAAAACCCTGATTCCGCACTCCTCTTCTACCTCACGAACAGCAGTTTCCTTCATTTTTTCGCCTTCCTCTAGCTTTCCTTTGGGCAGATCCCACTTTTTATTTCTAAAAATAAACAGAAAATTGCCATTTGCGCTCTCTACCAAACCACCGGCGGCTTTAATAATGGTGCAATCTTTTTTTAACTTTCTAAAGGTCTCCTGAGGATTTTTTGTCAAGAAAATATAGCTCTTTTTAGAACCATTTTTAAGTTTTTTGTAGAATGTTTGCAGATTAAAATCCTGAAATTCCAGTTGTTGAATTTTTTCTTTTTGCTCTGGCAAAAAATCTGAGATATACAAAGTGTTATCGTTGATATAAATTCTATAATTTCTTGGCATATATTTTTAACACACATTAAATAGAGAATGATGCTTTTTTATAGCAACCCGCTCCTTTCCCGATTACATTTAAAGAGTTCTTTCTGCGAAACCTATATATTTTGCAATGCTCTAAAAGTAGAAAAATTGTTGAGTTATTTATAGGATATAAAAAAAGGTTACAACAATTAATGTTGTAACCTTATCTAAATTAACGCTCTCAATCAAAGATTGATGCAAGGCTCTCACCCCTTGCTTGCTACAAATATAGAATAATTTATTAAAGAGTGAAAAAAAAATAATATTTAATCAATGATGAACCTGAATAACCAAAGGCCATACACACTAGATTGTAAAAAAAATGGTTAGTTATCCGTATTGGAGCATTCAGCTAGAAAACAATGGCGAATAATTCCTGCAACGATGAATATTTTTTATAATTTTAACCTTTTAATCTGCCATGCCCATACCTTCATTATCCGAAACAGATCTGGAAGCATACCGAAACGATCTTTCTAACCCAGAAAAATCAACAGGAGCGCTCTTTATCACATTAACCGGGCTTTACCAGCGTTTTGCCGGCAATGAACAGTTATTGGCCAATTTCGAGTACGCATCTGAACTGCAAAGTCTGGAAAACAGCTACGCTTCAAAAAAAGAGCATTACAATAAAGAAATTGCAGAGCTTAAAAGACAATTTAAACAATTAGACAACCGTATTATTGCCGTAGAACAAAAGCTTCGTCATGGTATCCCTGACGATTTGATGGTAATGGATAAAATTATAGCCGAGCAAGAATCTATCGTAGAAGATCAGGAAAAGCTTAACAATGCCGAATCATCCATCGTAGAGCAGGTTAGAATAATAG
>NZ_JBFTQI010000469.1:0-4713 GCF_056398925.1 Pedobacter sp. 01T416_2 | reverse complement strand
CTGTTATCCCTGATTTTAAATGAATGATTTAGTTTCAGATATTATTCCTACATATAACGCAGAGCGATTTATCTAAGCGACCATTCAATCTGTATTGGATCAAACTCATCAGAATCTGGAAATTATTGTAGTTAACGATGGCTCTACAGATCAGACCTTGAAAGTAATTGAGGATATTCAAAACTCAAAAATCAGGGTCATCACGAAAGAAAATGCTGGAGCAAGCGCTGCTAAACAAACTGGGCTGGAAGCGGCAACTGGGGAATTTATCCAGTATTTAGATGCGGATGATCTCTTGAGCGAAGATAAAATTGCTAGTCAAGTTGAGATTTTAAAACAGCATCCAAAGGCAATCTCATTATGTTCAACAGTCCATTTCTTTGACCAAACAGATCATCAAAGCTATCCGGTGATGGAGGATTGGTACGCAAATGAACAAAATAGTTCGATTGATTTTCTAATTAAACTTTATGGAGGAGGCTATATCGGACCAATTTATGGCGGAATGATTCAACCTAATGCATTTTTAACGCCCATCGATATCATTAAAAAAGCTGGTCCATGGAATTACTCTATTTCTCCTTGTCCGGATGAAGATAGTGAATATTTTTGCAGGGTGATCTTGGCCTCAGATGAAGTGATATTTGCAAAAAAAGGAATCAATTACTATCGAAAATTCAGGCAACAAAATAGTCTAAGTGCGGTAAGAAGCTATATTGCCTGTAAAAACACGCTCCAATCTACCTTGCTCAAAACTGAATATCTGTTAGCCGCAACACCTAAACTTGAGGCAAAAATAGCCATGAGCAATCAGCTATGGGGCGATGCTTTTATCTTCTATCCAAAATATAAAGATTTATCAGCAATGGCTGCCCAAAAAGCTAAGGAGTTGTACCCTAAATTAAAGATTGAGCCTTTCAAAAGTCCTGTCAAAAAAGTGATAAGTCGGCTATTTGGATGGAAAACTGTGATGAAAGTTGATTATTTTAGATTTAAATAATGAGAAGATTAATTGAACGCTTTTTCATCAAAATATTGAAACTCCTAAAGGTAGACCTCTTGGCTCATGCTCATATTCAGTTGGGAGTTGGTCATAACACTTACTTTTCTGGAGAAGCATATATTGTCACTACAATTGTTCCCGACTTACTCCAAGATGAGCCCAAAGTAATTTTTGATGTGGGGGCAAACATCGGTGAATATGCTTCTTTCCTTCGGAAAAATTACAAGCAATCAACCATTCATTGCTTCGAGCCTATTGCTAAGACTTTTAAAACCTTGGAAGAACGCTCCAAAACGGATTATTTCATCTGTAATCATTTTGGTTTGAGCGATAAGGCGGAACGAGCGAACCTTTACATTGCCAGTAAAGATGATGATGCAAGCATGGCTACTGCCTATCCTGCTTCCATTAATGATATTTTCACTTTTGTAGGGAACACATCCGCAGGAACTGAATGCAATTTTGTTACCTTGGATGAGTATTGTGAAACCAATCACATTAACCAAATTGATTTCTTGAAAATTGATGTTGAAGGTCACGAATTAAGCGTACTAAAAGGGGCGAAAAAAATGCTCAACAAGCAGGCCATTTCAATTATCCAGTTTGAATTCAACGAATTTAACATCACCTCAAAAAGCTTCATGATTGATTTCTACAAAATTTTGCCGAATTATAAGCTCCATCGGATCATGCCCAACAATAGATTACTGCCAATGGGTGAGTATAATTCTAAACATGAAATTTTCAGGTATCAAAATATATTGGCTATAAAAAATAGCGAAATAAGCAAAGCTGCTGTCGATATATGATTTCACTTGTCATTTTTACTTGCGAAGGACGTGAGCATCTGTTAAGTCAAACCATCAACTCATTTCGCAAACATTTTAGCTATAACTGGACGAAGGTTATCCTTGCTATAGATGGACAAGTTAATCCTCAGCTGATCAACGAGATCAAACCTGACGTTATTCTTCAGCATCCTCAAAGAAGCGGATATGTAAATAGCATCTCTACTACGCTGAAAACAATCAATACCCCTTACTTTTTTTGGTTGGAGGATGATTGGACTTTTCATTCTTCGGTAGCCCTAGAAACGCTTGCCGAACAGCTTGAAAACCATCAAGATTGGGCAGAGATTGTGCTCAGCAAAACCGGACCATTAACCCAAGAGGAGAAGATTAATCCATTGATGGGGAATTTTTTTAATTCTATCTATGGGTTTTCCGCTAATCCATGCCTTTGTAATACTAAACAGTTGCAAGATGGATTTTTCGCATTGGAATTAGCGCCAAAGGGTGGACAATTAGGTCAGGATGGTTTTGAGAATTTCCTCACTAAAAAATTTTCCGATGAAAATATTAAAACTGTGGTTTTAGACCCAGTAGATCAATTCTCCATTTCACATGAAGGTTATCTGGAAACAACGCCAAGAAAATGGCACATGACCAACTCCTTAGAAGGAGCTAAGACGCAAGAACATTTGATGATTATTCCCGTTCCTCCTTTTTGGCGACGCGTGACCATGGTTTTTAAGTTGATAGGTACTTTCTTTAAACTATTCGTTGTTCAACTCTACAACAATAAGATTTACGAATTCTGCTTTAGAGTTGTAGCTTCAGCCCAATCAACACTCAAAAACAAAGATTGATGAAATCAGCTTCTGATAATCAACGCTATAACAATTTCTGTAGCATAGCAGCTACCGATGACACTGTGTTCAACACATTCAGGCAAAATGAAGTTTATCAGGAAATCCTGGAACATTTCTCTTATGAGGATGGTCTAACCTATCTCAATCAACTCAAAAAACATGCGCCATCATTATTAACGCAAATCAATGTATTCAAAACAAATGATGATTTTGGTGGCGCCGATATCCACCATTATGAAGAAATTGGGGATATTGCTCCTTCTACTCTGCATTACATCCGCCAGTTGGCTTATCTAGAAAGCAGCTTTGGAAACCTAGACGGTTTACATCTGGTAGAAATTGGCGGTGGATATGGTGGTTTGGCCAAATTGGTGATGGACGGTTTTAACATCTCTTCCTACACCATGTACGACCTGCCGGAAGTGAACTTACTCACCGCGAAATATCTTGGAAAGTTTGGAAATCAATATTTGGATAAAGTAATTTTTGGGAATTTGGATGAAGCGGAAAATCGAATCTATGATATCTGCCTGAGCAACTGCGCTTTTACGGAGTGTACACCATCCATTCAAGATCAGTACTTAGAAAAAGTAATTGGACATGCCAAGAGCGGTTTCATGATCTATAATTTCAGGATTGAATCTTATCATCCTGTTATCATTTTCAATAAAATGGAAGCCCTCGGTTTAAAGAAAATGGGTATACTTCCAATTGAAAATGCCAATGGGAATATTTTCATCCTGGCTTGGAATACGCGATTATCGCTGAATGCACTCCCTTATAAAAGAAGATTTATCCATAAACTTTCTCCAAAACTTTACCATTTCGGATTAAAAGTCTTTCAACGAATTAAAAATAGGTGATGCAAAGGCAAGTCATCACCTTAGCAACGGGGAAAAAATTATATGTCGACTTAGCTGTTCATTTAGCAAGGTCGTTTAAGAGATGGAATGATCCTGAATCGATTGCTTTCATCATTGTTACCGATCAGCCTGCATTTATTCCGGACGATATAAACGCTTGGGCAAAAACAATCATCATCGAAGAAGGGGCTTTCGGACTTGGTTTCTCCCCAAAACTTCATCTTGATCAAATTGCACCTGCCGGACAAACGCTTTTTATCGACAGCGATTGTTTGATTTTCGGAAACATTGAGCCCATTTTTGAGCAGTTTCTAGGAAAAACGGTCAGCGTACTTGGTGGATATATCAGCGATGGGGAATGGTTTGGAGATGTTAAATCGGTTCTTCAACAGTTCAATCTTGTTCWGATGTCCAAATTTAACGGCGGCATTTATTACCTAGAAAATAGCGCAACAGCAAAAGCCATTTATGAAACAGCAAGAGAGCTGGAAACGCGATACGATGAAATTGGCTTCAAAAGATTGAGAAACCGGCCAAATGATGAGGTGATCATGGCCTTGGCGATGGAGCTTCATCAAATGCAACCTTTATTCGACGATGGAACTGTAATGAGTGATCCGCAAGCTTGTCCCGGTGGCTATCAAATTGATGCGGTGAGTGGTGAAAGATGGTTGATCAATCCGCCAAAACCTCATCCCTTACATCAGGATTGGTATCCATTTGAAAAAGTTGAACCCCTCATTTTTCATTTCCTAGGCTACTACACCAAACATTACCCCTATCAAAGAGAGGTTTTCCGCTTAAAACATTTCTTAAACCAAAAGTTAAATTGGCTAACGGAATTACAAGCGAAATTTGGCATCGAATGGCCAGCAAGAATGAAGATTGCTGCGAAAAATACACTCCGCCCGATTTACAGAAAATTGTTTGGGATTAGAAAAATCGAGCAATCTGAACGTACAGTATAAATGGATATCAGCATCATCATTCCAACCTATAATCGTTTGTGGAGCTTACCTCAAGCCATAGCAAGTTGCAAAAATAATTCCTGTTCAACTGAAATCATTGTAATCGATGATGGCAGTACCGATGGCACTTGGGAATGGTTAGCGGCACAACCCGATATCAAAGCGATTAAACAAGAAAATTGGGGCAAATGCTGGGCAGTAAATCGATGTTTTGAATTGGCAAAAGGG
>NZ_JBFTQI010000468.1:0-4714 GCF_056398925.1 Pedobacter sp. 01T416_2 | reverse complement strand
AAATACACCTGCGCCTAAAACACTTCCGAGTTTATAGTTAACTGTATTTCCTAAAATTGCTGCTACAATTAAAATAATGAGCATGATCCAGATATTTAAACCAGTTTCATGTTCGCCARCAATTAAAGCGCCCATTGCAAAAAGCAACGAGTCGCCAGGAAGGAACGGTGTTACCACAAAACCAGTTTCAGCAAAAATAATCAGGAATAAAATGAGGTAAGTCCAGGTACGGTATTCGTTAACAATTTCAGCTAAATGTACGTCTATATGAAGAATAAAATCTATAAGCTGCTGTAGTAGTTCCATTTATCTAATTTTGGGCAAAAGTATGAATATCAAAGGGATTAAATGCTAGTATATTGCAATAAAATTAGTTGGCTGAGATGATTCGATTTTTAAGTTCTCCCTTTTTATCGCCATCAAATAATATAAGGTAAACCCTACCATTATTGATATTAAGAGAATCTAAGCGTGGTACCACAGGTGGTGGGTTTGTCGCAGTAGGACTAGTTAATTTAAAGGCAAATTTCATGTTTTTATTAACTTTAACCTTTAAAGTTTTAATCGCTCCATATGCAATTGTAGATTCTACAGGTTTGGCTGTATCTGTGCTATCGGTAATTACAACACTAGAGCCTAGTGTGTAACCAAGGTTTAAAAAAGTTAGTTTAGCTGAATCAAGATCTGGTTTTACATCATCGGTATAAACTTTTAATTTTGCAGGATCGCCAGTTTTTTCTTTATAATAAAAAACAGAATAATTCTGTCCGATTTTAAATGTTTGCTCTCCTAATGAAGCTACATCAACACCTGTATTTATATTTCGTGTGGTTATATTATAAGCAGCATCACCTGCAACAACTACATAACTTGTATTTGYATTGTAAGCAACAGGTGTTCCTATTTGTATTCCATTTAAATAGAAACTTTGCGTAGTATCAGTTGAAGCAGCCTGAAAGAATCGAACTTTAGCATCACCTTCAATTAAATTATCGTTTTTGATGCATGAGCTGATTAAAACGGCAAGTATAAGAAGAAGAAATATTTTAGGAAACAATACTTTGTTTTTCATAATTAATCGCTGATGCTAATAAAACGTAAAGATAGCAGAAAGCATATTAAACTTTGAAATTAATTATCGGTAATGATATGTGCTTCTAAGGTTGCTGCCGTTGTGCCACTAAACCAAATGGTATATATCTTTCCCCCTTCTAAAGCCGTACTTTGAATGGTTTTAACATTACCAGAACCCACTACAGTATATCTTAAATTAAATCCTGTATCTACGGCAAAATAGTTAGATGCTTCTTTAAAAGCCAATCCATTAACAAACTGGGTACCGCCTTGTACCATAACATTTATACCAGTGGCAAAATTTGGCGTCAGATTAATTAGTTTGATTTTAGCTTTATCTGACTCTGTATTACTTAAATTATCTTCATAGCTCACTATTTCCATCTCTCCTTTTTTATTGGTAACCAAAAAAGTAGTGTAAGTAATAGATGGCGTAAAGTTTAAAGAGGTATCAGTAGTTGTATTATTTGTGCCGGCATAAGAAACATTTCTATTACCAGAAGGTATTTTTACATAATCGCTGGTTTCGCCAAAGGCTAAAGCAACAGTGGTTAGTTTTTCATTATCTAAATAAACATCCTGATGTATATCGGCCTGCGACGCATTGACCATTTTTACCTTGGCCTGGCCTTTTACTACTTCATCTGGATTGTCCTTTTTACAGGATAATAGGCCTATACTACATAAAATGATGAGCAAAATCAGTGATTTCGAGAGATTGTTATAGATTTTCATTGGTTGTGTGAGTTGATTATAAACAAAAATGGCTCGGTCAAAAACCAAGCCACTTTGTTAATAAAACTAATAAATTAGTTTTTTTTTAATAACTATTATTTAGCATCACAGGCATCACCAACATTAAAACATCCTCATTTTCATCATTGGTTTGTGGAATTAAAAGCCCTGCTCTGTTTGGTGTCGAAAGTTCTAAAGTAACTTCATCACCACTTAAATTGCTCAACATTTCGATTAAAAAGCGTGCATTAAAGCCTATTTCGAGGTCTTCACCATCATATTGGCAGCTTAAACGCTCGTGTGCTTCATTAGCAAAATCTAAATCCTCTGAAGAGATATTTAATTCGCTTCCGCTAATTTTCAGTCTTACCTGATGTGTCGTTTTATTCGCAAAAATTACAACCCTACGAAGTGTATTTAAAAACAAACTTCTGTCGATAATTAGTTTGTTAGGATTATTGGTTGGAATTACCGCCTCATAATCTGGATAACGCTCGTCTATTAAACGACACACTAAATTGATATTTTCGAACTTAAAGAAAGCGCTTGTTGCATTATAATCAACTGATACATTAATATCAGTTGAAGGTAAAGCAGCCTTCAAAAGTGTTAAAGCTTTTTTAGGGAGAATAAATGAGGTTGCTTTATCTGCCTTGCTATCCATACGGCGGTATCTTACCAGTTTATGTGCATCGGTAGCTACAAAGGTAATGTGCTGAGGGGATAACTGACAGAATACACCTGTCATGGCCGGGCGCAACTCATCGTTACTTACCGCAAAAATAGTTTTTGTAATGGCTTCAGTTAAAACAGACGCGGGTAAGTTTACAGAAGATGCGTTTTCCACTACTGGAATCTTCGGAAAATCATCACCATTTTCACCACTTAATTTATACTTACCATCTCCGGCACTGATCTCGATCGCAAAAGTACTATCATCGATATTAAATGCGATAGGCTGATCTGGCAATGTTTTAAGCGTATCTAATAAAATTTTAGATGGAACAGCTACTTTACCTTCTTCCTTTGATTCTACAGCCAAAGCAGTTGTCATGCTGGTTTGCAGATCGGTAGCAGAGATAGTTAAGTTTCCATCTTTAATTTCGAAGAGAAAATTTTCTAATATAGGCAAAACCGTACTGCTGCTTGATGCACCATTTACGGTTTGTAAGTGTTTTAATAGAGTTGATGTGGATACAATAAATCTCATGATATTATTTAGTCTTCTTCAAAAATATAAAAATTATTTAGCGTACTTGTATTTGCGGTGATAATGTTGAAAAATCGCAAAGAATATTAACAATAGCAAGGGTGCCACTACATTTATAAATTGCCATTTCGTTTTTTCGAGCTTAATTTTGGCTTTATCCAACAATCTGATTTTTACTTCTTTATTTCGTAGCGCAATTAAGTTGTCGTTATCCGTAAAATAATCAACAATATTGAGCAATAATGCCTTATTACCAAAAGTACGCTGCGAATAACGGTCGAAACCTAGTGGAGAAGGAGTTCCATTTTGCTCCGATACCTGGTTTTTAAAAATATCGCCATCTCCTATCACAATCATTTTAGCCGGTTTACTTATACTTTCCAGGGTGTAAGGTTGCGTAATGGTAGCTGGTAAGGGGCGCCCGGCAAAAACCGATGGAAAATTACCTTCTAACATTAAACCAACATGCTGTGGTTTACTTTGGAAAGACCGTGGATCTAACTGTTCGCTCACCATTTGCAAGCTAAACAATTTCGGCACATTATACACTTTATTATAGGGAGATGTAGCTAAAATATATGATTTCTTTACACCTTTAACACCAATAGTATCTACTGTACTGGGAAATTCAGATTTCACACCATCCAGCTTTTTCACAACGCTTTCTACAGTATCCGGTAATAAAATCGGGTAATAAATCCAGGGCACCAATTGCATCTGGTTCTGCCCGCCTACAACACCTGTAGAAACCGGAATCTCGGCACTGTTTGCCGGATCGGCAATAATATTATAATTAATCCTTGCACCATACATAAAAA
Source organism: Pedobacter sp. 01T416_2 (assembly GCF_056398925.1). NCBI lineage: Bacteria > Pseudomonadati > Bacteroidota > Sphingobacteriia > Sphingobacteriales > Sphingobacteriaceae > Pedobacter > Pedobacter sp. 01T416_2. The sequence goes on along the minus strand of NZ_JBFTQI010000468.1, from coordinate 877 downwards.
GCATATCATCAAGGTTCAAATTACTGTTAACTGCCATCTGCCCACTTTTTCCCCGCAAGCTATCCAATTCGGCACTTACCTGATCAATACTCCAAAGTACCCTCCCGCCGTTCATTACGAAATAGTTAATTTTGTATTTCTCAGTTTCTGTAAAAGGTTTTTTGGGTTTGGCGATAATCAACATTTTCAATTTATCAAGCCCTGTTTTATCAATGCTATTTAAATCAATCCGGCCAACCAGATAACTGCTAGATAGGGTGTGAATGGCATCAGCCAATTGTAAATCAGATAGTTCGCCATTTGATTCTGAAAAACCAATCCGAGGGTTATCACCAGAAAGTACTTTCTTTAAACTCGAAGTAAAAATATACTCCAGGTTTTCAATAGAGCGGTTTATATTGTCTTCGTAATTTCCGCGGGTATCTAAATTTTGAAAGAGTTTAATGGGAAATTCCTTTCCTTCGCTTTCCATCATCGCCATCGGAAATACGAGTTTCTGCGTTAATCCACTTTCAGTTTTAACGCTTAAACTGGTTGCTTCTATACCGCTTTCGTACAAATTATTGATTACTGTATCTTGATCAGCCTGATTAAGACCCGCTATCGGGTCAACAAAAACCACCTTGACCCCGGTTTTAGCATAGGCTTGATAATCAGATAAAATATCTGACACCGCAGCCTGCAAACGTTTAAACGCAGGTGGTAACTCTCCCGCTAAAAATACAGTAATGATTACCGGTTTTTTATTTTGCTCCAATAAAGATTTCGTTTTATCACTTAAAGTAAAACGCTTATCGGCAGTAAAATCAAAACGATGAAAAGCGTACTGACCTACGATATTTAAAATAATTAACGCGGCTATAACGATGATGATGAT
>NZ_JBFTQI010000467.1:0-4717 GCF_056398925.1 Pedobacter sp. 01T416_2 | reverse complement strand
CAGCAGGAGATGGATGCAGAGATTTTTGAATCTGCTTCCAAGATCCGTAACAGCGCTGCTTTCGGCGAAATCATTATCCTCATCGTTTACCTGCCGATTCTGGCACTGGTTGGTATAGAAGGCAAAATGTTCAGGCCAATGGCCCAAACGGTGACTTTTGCTATCCTTGGCGCTTTTATCTTGTCGTTAACTTATGTGCCGATGATGAGTGCGCTGTTTCTAAACAAAACCATCAGTACCAAAAGAAATATCTCAGACAAGATCATGTCTTTTTTTCAAAGCGTGTATACCCCAATGCTCAATTTTGCGCTTCGGGCAAGGGTAGCCGTTGTTGGCATTGCAATAGGATTATTCGCCATTTGCCTCATTATTTTCAATTACCTGGGCGCCGAATTTATTCCCACGCTAGAGGAGGGCGACTTTGCCGTAGAAACCAGGGTACTTACCGGAAGTAGTCTTTCTCAGACCATTGAGGCCGCTACAAGGGCTGCAAAGGTATTAAAGGCAAATTTTCCTGAAGTAAAAGAGGTGATCGGAAAGATTGGCTCTAGCGAGATTCCTACCGACCCCATGCCGGTAGAAGCCTGTGACCTGATTATTATCTTAAAGGATAAAGGCGACTGGACAAATGCTTCGACCAGAGACGAGCTTGCGGGAAAAATGCAGGCCAAGCTTGAGCAGTATATTCCTGGGGTTACTTTCGGGTTCCAGCAGCCCATTCAGATGCGCTTTAATGAACTTATGACAGGTGCCAGGCAGGATGTTGTAATCAAGGTTTATGGAGAGGATTTTTCGAAGCTAAGTGCCTATGCAGCTAAGATTGGTGTTATAGCCAGAAAAATCGAAGGTGCTGAGGATATTTATGTGGAACAAGCTTCGGGACTTCCACAGGTCATCATCAAATTTCATAGAGAAAAGATTGCGCAGTTCGGACTGAACATCGAAGATGTGAATACGGCTATCCGCTCGGGATTTGCCGGAGAGGTGGCTGGCCTGGTGTTCGAGGGCGAAAAGCGATTCGATATGGTTGTTCGCCTCGAAAAAGAAAACAGGCAGTCGCTGGAAGATGTGAAGAATCTGTTCGTAACTGCGCCCAATGGCAACCAGATCCCGCTGGAACAGCTGGCTGATATCCAGTACAGGGAAGGTCCAAACCAGATCCAGCGCGATGATGCAAAGCGACGGATTACTGTTGGCTTTAATGTGAGGGGAAGGGATGTGGAAAGTATTGTAAAGGAAATCCAGCAGAAGATTGATGCAGAGGTTAAGTTTTTACCAGGTTATTATCCAACCTTTGGCGGCACTTTTGAGAACCTGCAGGCAGCCACCAAAAGATTGGGTATTGCCGTACCACTGGCGCTATTGCTCATTTTACTGTTGCTTTATCTTACTTTTTCATCGATTAAACATGCGCTTTTAATTTTTACCGCAATTCCATTGTCGGCCATTGGTGGCGTATTCGCGCTATGGGCACGGGATATGCCATTTAGCATCTCTGCAGGCATCGGTTTTATTGCGCTTTTTGGTGTGGCGGTACTGAATGGTATTGTGCTTATCAGTGAATTTAACAGGTTAAAAAAAGAAGGAATGAACGATATTCTCGAAATTATCAGAACAGGAACTTCGGTTAGGCTTCGCCCGGTTATTATGACGGCCCTTGTAGCTTCTCTGGGCTTTCTTCCAATGGCTATCTCGGGCGGAAGCGGTGCTGAGGTACAGCGCCCATTGGCAACGGTTGTTATCGGCGGACTGATTTCTGCAACACTGTTGACCCTTTTGGTACTTCCGGTGCTTTATATCTGGGTAGAAAAAATGGGCAGGAAAAAAGTAAGAATTGCTCCGGTAGCAGGCATAATCGTTATGTCTATTACCTTGTTTGGATTTCAGCCTGCTAAGGCCCAAACTGCGTTAACCCTTGAACAGGCGGTATCTTTGGCATTGGAAAACAACAGGGCGATTAGCGGGGCTAACCTTGGTGTAGGGCTGCAACAGGCACTCAGGAAAAGCGCCTTCGAAATGCCCAAAACTGAAGTGTCTATGCTTTACGGGCAGTACAACAGCCTGATCAAAAACGACAATAACTTTACCATTTCGCAAAGCATTCCCTTTCCAACACTTTTCGCCGCAAATGCGGCATTAGGGGATGAGCGTATCAAAGCAGGCCAGCTTCAGGTGGCTTCAAGTAAAAACGAACTCATTTTTCAGGTGAAGACGGTTTACACCAATCTTCAGTACCTCTATTCGAAGGAAAAACTGCTGCTCGAGCAAGACAGCATCTATAAGGGTTTTGTAAAATCAGCTTCGCTAAAATACAAAACAGGTGAGGGTAACCTGCTTGAAAAGGTAACCGCCGAGACACAGCTTAAGGATGTACAGAACCTGCTCGATCAAGACCGTTCTGATATCGAAATATATAAAACGCAGCTTGCTACGCTGATTGGAAGGGGTGAGCTACCCCTAATCGCCGACAAGCTTTTAAAGGAAACACCCGAGATCTCGATCGGAGATACGGCTCTTCTAAATAAAAATCCTGCCATTGCCTATTTCAGGCAACAGATTGTGATTGCCGAAAAACAACGAAAAGTAGAGCTTGCCAAAGCAATGCCCGATTTTACCCTGGGTTATTTCAACCAGTCGCTAACCGGTTTTCAAAACGTTAACGGCAGTGATGTTTTCTTTGGCCGCGACAAACGTTTTCAGGGCTTTCAGGTGGGGCTTTCCATTCCGCTATTTTACAGCGCCTATTCTGCGAAGGCAAAGGCCGCATCCATTAATAGGGATATTGCCTCGAACGACCTGCAGCTCCATCAGCGAAAACTAACAGGCCAGTACCAGCAGGCCCTGGGCGAATACCTGAAAAACAGGAAACGTTATGACTATTTTATTACTTCGGCGCTAGCCAATGCGGCACTGATATTAAAAAATAGCCGCATTGCCTACCAGAACGGAGAAATAGGCTATTCGGAATACCTGTTGAACCTTAAACAGGCAAATGGCATTTACGAGGGGCGCCTGATGGCCCTGCTCCAGTTAAGCCAGAGCATCAACCAGATTGAATTTTTAACCGGTAACAACAACTCATTTTAAAATATAAATCTCATGAGATCCATATATAAATATCTTACCCTGCTGTCCTTTCCATTTTATATGGCTGGCTGTAGCAGCCCCAATACAGAAAAGGAGCCCGAAAAAGAGATCGTTCACGAAGAGAGCGATATTGTAACCCTTACCCCAGAGCAGCACAAACTATCAGAAATTACCCTGGGAGACATTGAGTTGAAGGAATTAAGCGGAACAACGAAAGTAAACGGCATGCTCGATCTTCCTCCGCAAAGCCTGGTATCTATTTCCACACCGCTGGAAGGTATTGTAAAAAGCACCGATATGCTACAGGGAAAACGGGTAGCCAAAGGGGCGCTCGTAGCCGTAATGCAGAATCCGGAATTCATTCAGATGCAACAAGACTACCTGGACTATAAAAGTCAGTTGCAGTTTTTAAAGCAGGAGCTCGATCGCCAGGAAGAATTGGCAAAGGAAAACGTAAATTCCAAAAAAGCACTTCAGAAAGCAAGGAGCGAATACCAGAGTGTGAGTGCAAGATTGCTGGGGCAGCGTTCAAAACTTTCCATTATGAACATCAGTTTTGCGGCGCTGGAAAAAGGGCAGATCCAGAAAACCTTTAACCTCTACACACCAATGGMGGGTTACGTTACGCAGGTGAATACCAATATAGGTGCCTTTGCCAGCACAACCGATGTACTGTTCAAAATTGCCGATACCGAGCACCTGCATGCAGAGCTTACGGTATTTGAAAAGGATGTGCCTAAGCTTAAGCTGGGGCAAAAAGTCCGCTTTGTACTGGCCAACGAGGAAAAGGAACGCATGGCTACAGTTTATCTCATCGGCCGCGAAATTAGTAAAGAGCGTACCGTGCAAATTCACTGCCATTTGGATAAGGAGGATACACAGCTGCTTCCGGGCATGTACCTTAAGGCTTATGTAGAAAGTGGAATGAACAAGGTTGAAGCACTACCCGATGCGGCTATTGTTGAGTTTGAAGGCAAAAAGTTCGTGTTTATAGATCAGCCTGCCGATAAAGGCAGTAACACTTACCGGTACAGGATGATGGAGGTAAAAACAGGTGTTGCCGAAAATGGTTACACCCAGGTTTCTTTTGCCGGGCAGATCAATAATATGAAGGTGGTGACAAAAGGCGCCTACGATCTGTTAAGCAAGGTAAAGAATGCCGAAGAAGAAGGTGAGGAACATTAGCTATTTAAGCTTTATAGCTGGCAGAAACTGATGCCGTAAATAACCATTCATTTTTTTTAAAAGATCTGTTCGCACGTTTGAACTGCACCAATTTAAATATTAACTTTAGTCGCCAGATATATTAAGATGACTACAAGAAGAAATTTTTTACAAACAGGAATATTGGGGTTAACTGCGGCAACGCTGATCAATGCCCCGTCAGTTTTTGCAGCGCCTGCTAAAGGCAATGCCGCGGGTAAAGACCCTTTTAAATTAGCAATTGCCGGTTATAGCTTCCTTAACTTTAGCCTTGACGAATCGCTTAAAATGATGAAAAAGGTTGATGTACATTACCTCTGTATCAAAGACTTTCATTTGCCTTTTAAAAGTACAACAGCAGAAATCGCTGCCTTTCATGCTAAACTTAAGGATAATAACATAGTAGGGTATGCCGTGGGCCCTATAT
>NZ_JBFTQI010000466.1:0-4732 GCF_056398925.1 Pedobacter sp. 01T416_2 | reverse complement strand
GTAATCAGCCAGGCCCCGTTTGAATTAACTGAATTGACCTGAAAACCACGTGGGGTTCTATAATAATCGAAATATTCTTTTACAAATTGTGGTTCATCGCCTTTCAATGTTTCCGGTAAATTTCTCGGACCATCTGCAGGTTTTCCGGCTTCGGCATCCTTCCAACGTTGCTCGCTTAAATTTTCCAGCGTTTTGGTTCTTTGCTCAAGCGTCACAACATCATTGTATCCCCTCGATATTACTCTGGTCATATCGTACAAACTTGTAGTGGCAACAGCTTTCACTCGTTTGTCAATCGCAGTTGCATTCAACGCAAAACCTCCAAATCCACAAATCCCAATGATGCCGATTTTGTTTCTGTCTACATTTTTCTGTAATCCCAGAAAGTCAATTGCGGCACTGAAATCTTCGGTGTTGATTTCCGGTGAAGCTACATTTCTTGGTTCGCCACCACTTTCACCGGTGTAAGATGGATCAAATGCCACAACAGCAAAACCACGTTCTGCCATTTGATTGGCATACAATCCTGATGATTGTTGTTTTACTGCTCCAAAAGGTCCGCCGATTGCCAATGCCGATAATTTTTTGGTTCCTGTATTTTTTGGAAGGTATAAATCTCCGCTTAATGTAATGCCATATCGATTTTTGAAGCTTACTTTTTGACGGATTACTTTATCGCTGAGTTGGAATGTATAATGTGCTTTTGATGTATTCATTTTTTCTGAATCTGATTTTACTTTTTGTGCAAATAATTGTCCTGTTGCCAGGAATAGTATTGCGATTGCTAATGCTTTTCTCATTTTATTTTGATTTATTTTTTATTAATTGAATATTGCTCATCTGTTACGGCTTCCTTCCAGTTTACAATGCCTTTTTCGGTATTTGGAACGATGTACAGCTGCTGCAAACCTACATCAGCACTCGCTCCGTGCCAATGCCTTACATTTGGTGGGCATTTTACGACACTTCCTTTTTTGATGATTTCAACAGGCTGTCCTTCGATTTGATGATAGCCCACTCCGTCGGTAATAATGAGGATTTGGCCCGCAGGATGACTGTGCCAATGGCTTCTGGCACCGGGTTCGAAATATACATTGCCAACTAATGTATTGTAAATGCTATCTGAAGCAACCAAGCTGGTAGGATAAGCACTCCCGGTAAAGGTTGCGCTCGAGCCTTTTTCTCCCCTAGGAAAAATTTCGGTTAGTGCGCTTTTATCATTTTTCATATTTTCTTTATTTTGATTGTTGCAGGATAGTGCTGTCAGTGAGATAGATATCCATAGCAAAGTGGGCTTATAGCTACTTTTCATTTTATGCTAATTATTTTCAAATTTTACGATCACATTTCCGCTACCCAACGCCTGGGCAAGCCCGGTAGGATTGTCTACATATCCAAGTTTTGTATAACTGTATGAGCTGTTGAAATTTTTATAAAAAAGCACCAAAACATTGTTTTCGTAAAGCGTTAGGTCACCAACTTTTATATTACCTCCAACTATAGCATTTGTAGGCAGCGGGCTGGGAAAATCGTAGTATTTTTCATTGTCATTTAGTTCAGTCATATTTATGGTAAGTGGCAGCCTGGCTTTAAATGCAGCTGCACTTGGGTTGTCATATAATACTGCTGTAAAAACTGATGAGCCAATTGTAATTTTCATTTTAGTTGTATTTGATGACGTATCCCGGGTTTCCGCTTGTACAGGATTTTCATCCTTGGAACAGGCGTTAAGTTGCATACCAATCATCAGAACCAGAATTATAGCTTTCATTTTCATCGTTAATCATCTTAAGGTTGAATAGTTTTAATGAACTTTGCCGGAATTCCACCCACAACTGTATTGTCAGGAACATCTTTTGAAACTACTGCTCCTGCTGCAATTACAGCATTTTCTCCAATGGTTACACCTGGTAAAATAGTCGCACTGGCGCCAATCCACGCGTTTTTTTTGATGTGAATGGACTTGCCTATCAGTCCGTTTCTCTCCTGAGGATTTAATGGATGATTTTCTGTAATGAGGCTGACTTTCGGACCAATTAAAACATCATCTTCAATGGTTATTCCGCCCAATGCCAGAAAGGTGCAGTCGAAATTGATGAATACGTTTTTGCCAATGTTAATGTGCCTGCCATAATTAATGTATATCGGCGTGAAGACGGTAACATCCTGAATTTCTTTATTTAGAATTCCGCTCAGTATTTTCGAGATTTCTTCAGGATTGGAGGAATTATTCATCTGAATAAGCAATTCTTTCACTGCGAATGCTTCTTCCCTCAATCTGCCTATTTGCGGATCGGTGGGAAGTATGGTTTCACCAGCTAATAGCCGCTCAAAAATATCTTTTTGAGATGGCAAAGAACCAGGAATAGGGTTTGAATCTGACATCGTATTTGGAGTTGATTATCAGCTACAAAGTTAGCCCTGTCTTTAGGCAAGATAGTAACGATTATCAAACCAATGATTAAGAAAATCAAACTTCTGCTAAACGAAATGCAGTAGGATTGGTTCCGGTAACTTTTTTGAAGAAATTGTTGAAGTAGGTGGGGTAGTCGAATCCTAGCGCGTAGGCGATTTCTGAAATGCTCCAGTCGGTGTGTTGCAAAAGTGCTTTTGCTTCTGTAAGAATTCGATCGGTAATATGGGTAGTTGTTGATCTTCCGGTTACTTCTTTTACTGCACGATTCAGGTAATTGATATGTACATTCAGATGCTGTGCATACTGTTGTGCAGTTCTTAGCTGAAGCGGATTTGCAGTAGTTTCAATTGGAAATTGTCTTTCCAGCAACTCCAGAAAAACAGAAGTTAATCTCGAGGAGGCATTTTTGTTTTTCTCGTAACCTTCCGAAGGTTCCATCTTCAGTGATTCGTGGATAATCAGGCTGATGTAATTGCGAATCAACTCATCTTTAAATACATAATCACTTTCTTGTTCGGTAATCATTTTCTGAAAAATGGTGTTGAGAAATGTTCTTTGCTCTTCGGTTATTTTCAAAACAGGCGTTCCGCCGATTTTAAAAAAGGAAGATTGTTGCAGGCTTTCAGATCGTTCGGAATTTTTAAAGAATTCTTCCGAAAAAAGAATGGTATAGCCAACATAAGCCGTAGAAATGGTTTCCCAGGAGTAAGGGATGTGCGGATTTCCAAAAAAGAGAATCGTTCCTTCCTGCTCGTAAGTTTTATCTGAATAGTGAATCCTGCTTTTTCCAGTCGTTAAGCAGATTTTATAGAACTCCTTTCGGCTATAGGTACGGGTGTCAGCAGTGTCTTCTTCTATTTGAAATGCTTTAAAACCTTGCAGTTTCAGCTCATTGTTAAACTTAGAAATTGCTCTTGTTACCTTCTCTTTCATTTAACAAAATTAAGAAATTCAAATATATCTATCGGGGTTCGCCATTTTATTTTTAAGAAGCCACATAATGTATTAGCGGTAATTCAGCAGGCCAATTCGAAGCCTCTACAACAGTAAAAAGCAATCTTCCGTAAAAATGTATCACATCTTCCCACTTCTGTATAACTAACCTAAAGTGTCCTTGTCTCATCTTTGCTTCATCGTTTAACAAAATAAAGATTATAATAATGAGTAAGACAATTCTAATTACAGGAGCATCGTCAGGATTTGGACTAATGCTTGCGAAAAACCTTCATCAGAAAGGTTTTAATGTTATCGGCACCAGCCGTGAACCACAAAAGTACCAAGAGAAATTCCCTTTTAAACTACTAAAGCTTGATATTGATGATGACAGTTCAATTCGATCCTTTGCGGAACAAATTGCAAATGAAACCAAACAGTTAGATGTTTTGGTGAACAATGCAGGCTTTATGGTTACTGGTATTGCAGAAGAAACGCCTATAGCTGTTGCAAGGCAACAATTTGAAACTAATTTTTGGGGAACAGTAAAAGTGACCAACGCTTTATTGCCTATTTTCAGAAAGCAAAAATCCGGGCAGATCATTACCGTCAGTTCTATAGTTGGTTTGATTGGCCCACCAAATTTATCTTATTATTCTGCTTCGAAACACGCTGTGGAAGGGTACTTTAAATCATTGAGGTTTGAATTAAACCCATTCAATATTAGCGTTAGCGTGGTTGAGCCTGTTTGGTTCAAAACTAATCTTGGACACAATTCGATTGCATCAACAGGCAATATTGCCGACTATGATGCATACAGAAAAAAAGTAGATGCAGCAACGCAAAAAGGTATAGACGAGGCGCAGTCACCCGAAGTTGTGGTTTCAAAAATCACCAAATTAATTGAAGCTAAAGAGCCGAAATTCAGTAACCCCGTAGGCAAAATGAGTGGAATGATTGTCTTCCTGCAAGCCTTTGCCCCGAAAATGTTTGAGGGCTCTATCCTGAAAAGTGTAAAATAATGATGAACAACCAATAAAAATCTCAAGTTATTTATAATGAAAGCCGAAAAAATAATTACCCACGCAGAAATTACTGTAATACCTGAGGTGATGCAGGAAGTTTTACCACAAGCCAGAGCCACAAGGGAAAAAATATTGTTGGAAGAAGGTTGCGAGACATTTATTTTAACAACTAAAAAAGAAAGTGAGAACACATTAGTTATTTTTGCAGTGTACACATCGCAACAAACTTATGAATGGCATCTGGAGCAGGATTATGTCAAAAGTTTCTTTAATTTTTTAGATGGAAAACTGAAAACTGTACCAGTGGTGACTTATCTGAAGGAGGTTTGAAACAGGGTAAAACAATAATTACTTTATT
>NZ_JBFTQI010000465.1:0-4734 GCF_056398925.1 Pedobacter sp. 01T416_2 | reverse complement strand
GTTTAAGGGCAACCTTCCCTAATCCGGTTTTCTTATTAAAAAATGGTGCTAGTGCATCGGTTAGAATTCCTCAACATGTTGAAAATGCAATTTTAGTCCCTCAAAAATCAACGATCGATTTACAGGGTAAGAAATTCGTTTACATTTTAGGCGATTCGGCTAAGGTGATCAATACCCAAATTGAAGTGATGGAATTGGCCAAAGGTAATTTCTACGTGGTTACCAAAGGACTTAAAGCTGGCGATAAAGTTATTTTAGAAGGCTTTCAATCGTTAAAAGACGGGACTAAAATTAAACCTGAGGTAAAAAACACCGATTCAGTTTATGCTGAAATAAAAAAATAACAATATAGTCAGTGCAATCACACTACATCAGTGTAATCCATATTAATTATGTTTAAGAAATTTATAGACAGGCCCGTTTTATCAACAGTTATATCCATTATAATTGTAATATTAGGTGTATTAGGCCTTGTAACTTTACCCATCTCTCAATACCCCGAAATTGCACCTCCAACCGTTCAGGTATCGGCTTCGTATCAGGGAGCAAATGCCGATGTGGTAATGAGTAGTGTTGTTGTTCCGCTGGARGAGCAGATAAATGGTGTGGAAGACATGACTTACATGACTTCTAGTGCCAGTAATGATGGTACCGCAACCATTACCGTTAACTTTAAATTGGGCACAAATGCCGATTTAGCAGCGGTTAACGTACAGAATCGTGTAGCCAGGGCAACCAGTTTATTACCTGCAGAGGTAACCAGATCGGGTGTAATTACAGCAAAAAGACAGGCGAGTAACTTGCTTATTTTTGCCATTTACAGTGATGATCCATCATACGATCAGAAGTTTTTACAAAATTATGCCAACATTAACATCATCCCTGAAATTAAAAGGATTAGCGGTGTAGGTGATGCAAGTGCATTTGGTACTTTAGATTATACCATGCGTATCTGGCTTAAACCAGAAGTAATGGCTGTTTATGGTCTGGTACCGAATGATGTAAGTGTAGCCTTGGCAGAGCAAAACATTGAAGCTGCACCAGGTCAGTTTGGTGAGCAGGGAAATCAGGCTTTTCAATATACGTTAAAATATAGTGGCCGTTTAAAAACGGAAACTGAGTTTAGCGACATCATTATTAAGGCGGATGCAAACGGACAGATTCTTCGCCTAAAAGATGTGGCCAGGATAGAACTTGGTGCACAAAGTTATGCCAGTTATGTAAAGTTTAACGGCAAACCTGCTTTAGGTATTGCCATTAGTCAAACAGCGGGTTCGAATGCGAAAGAAGTAATCGAAAACTCGATCAAAACTTTAGATAAAGCAGCAACTTCTTTCCCTAAAGGTGTTCATTATGAAACCGTTGTTAACGTAAATAACTTCCTGGATGCCTCAATCGAAAAGGTAATCCACACCTTGATTGAAGCATTTATTTTGGTGTTCTTAGTGGTATTTATTTTCCTACAAGATTTCCGTTCAACTTTGATTCCGGCAATCAGTGTTCCGGTGGCTATTATCGGTACCTTTTTCTTCCTGAGTCTGTTCGGTTTTACCATCAACCTATTAACCTTATTTGCACTGGTACTGGCCATCGGTATTGTGGTGGATGATGCCATTGTAGTGGTGGAGGCCGTGCATGCCAAGCTCGATGCTGGTTACAAAGACCCGAAAAAGGCAACGAAAGATGCGATGGATGACATTAGTGGTGCGATTATTTCGATTACACTGGTAATGGCGGCAGTATTTATCCCGGTAAGTTTTATCCAGGGTTCGTCTGGTGTATTTTATAAACAATTCGGTTTAACACTGGCTATCGCGATTATTTTATCAGCGATCAACGCCTTAACATTAAGTCCGGCACTATGTGCGATGTTCTTAAAACCGCATGCAGAAGATCACGAAAAAAGTAAAAATTTCTTACAACGTTTTTATACTGCTTTCAATACTTCATTTGATGCCGTAACGCAAAAGTATAAACGCTCTGTTGGTTTCTTAGGCAAAAAAAGATGGCTTGCAGGTTTAGGAATTGCTGTTTTCGCAGTGGTGTTAGTGTGGATTATGAATACAACGCCTAAAGGTTTCGTGCCAAACGAAGATTTAGGAACAGTGTTCTCTGATATTTCATTGCCACCTTCTACTTCACAGGAAGAAACCGATAAAATTATTGTAAAAATTAATGATATTGTAAGTAAGGTGCCAGAAGTAGAGGCTACATTTAGGGTTGTTGGCCGAAGTTTGATCAGCGGATCGGGTAGTTCTTATGGGATGGTTATCGCAAGGCTTAAACCATGGGATAAACGTAAGCGTGATGTTAAAGCCATTATTGGTGAATTATTTGCAAAAGCATCCAGCATTAAAGGTGCGAAGGTAATTTTCTTTGCTCCGCCAACCATTCAGGGTTTTGGTACCGGCGGTGGTTTCGAGTTCCAGTTACAGGATAAAACCGGTGGCGATATCAAAAAATTCAACAAAGTGGGTAATGCATTTTTAGCCGCATTGAGTAAACGCCCTGAAATTCAATATGCATCAACCTCGTTCAACCCGAATTTCCCACAATATCAGATCGATGTAAATGTGGCAAAAGTGAAACAAGCTGGCTTAACGGTTAGCGATGTGTTGGGTGTTTTGCAGGGTTATTATGGTGGTGTTTATGCCTCAAACTTTAATAAATTCGGGAAACAGTACAGGGTAATGTACCAGGCAGATGCCAAATACCGTGCTAATCAGCAAAGTTTAACCAGTATTTATGTGCGTAATTCGAGCGGTACAATGGCTCCTATTTCTGAGTTTATCACTTTAGAAAAAGTTTACGGGCCACAGGCTATTTCACGTTTCAATTTGTATACCTCAATTGCAGTTACGGGTAACCCGAATGCGGGATTTAGTTCTGGTGATGCAATTAAGGCCATTCAGGAGGAAGCCRCAATTCACCTTCCAGCAGGTTATGGATATGAGTTCTCTGGTTTATCGCGTGAAGAGGTAAGCAGTGGAAGTCAGACGATTTTTATCTTTCTACTTTGCGTAGTCTTCGTGTATTTCCTGCTTTCAGCACAGTACGAAAGTTATATCTTACCATTGGCGGTATTGTTTTCGCTGCCAATTGGTTTAGCCGGGGTATTCATCTTTGATAAGATATTTGGTGTAGATAATAACATCTATACGCAGATTACCTTGATCATGCTTGTGGGGCTACTGGCAAAGAATGCCATTTTGATTGTAGAGTACGCGGTAGACAGGCGACGAAAGGGAATGAGTATTATTAACTCGGCTATTGATGGTGCAACTGCCCGTTTACGCCCGATCTTGATGACCTCTTTTGCTTTTATTCTGGGTTTATTGCCTTTAATGTTGTCATCAGGTGTTGGTGCAGCAGGTAATACTTCAATTGGTACCGGAGCTGTAGGCGGTATGTTAATCGGTACTATATTCGGCGTGTTTGTAATCCCGGCCTTGTTCATTGTTTTCCAAACCTTACAGGAAAAAATCAGTAGCAATTCTCCTTTTGAGGAAGGCATTGATCGCGAACAAACAGAAGAAGAGTACGAGTTAGCGGTTAACCGTCCACATTAATTTTAAAACCATGAAATTTAGATATAAACATTCCATTTTAATCGGTGTAGCCATCCTCAGCCTAAGCGCTTGTGTAACTAAAAAATACGAGCGCCCACAACTTAAGAACGAAGGTTTATACCGTGATAACAATAATACCGATACAACAACCATTGCTGATGTGCAATGGAAAACGTTGTTTTCAGACACCACTTTACAATCGCTGATCCAACAGGGGATAAATGAAAATTTAGACCTGAAACAGGCCATCGAGCGCATTAAAATTGCCGAAGCAACGCTTATACAAAGCCGAGGCGCATTATTGCCCAGCTTACAGGCCGATGTAAATGTAACCGACAATAAAGCTTCTGCAGCAGCACAGAATTTTCCGGCAGGGATTAACATTAACCTGGAAACCCAAACCTATAAAGCACAGTTGAGCACCAGCTGGGAAGCTGATATTTGGGGGAAATTAAGCAGTGCAAAGCGTGGTGCTTACGCTACTTTATTACAAAGTGATGCAGCAAAACGCGCTGTTCAAACACAGTTAATTGCTACCATTGCTAATAATTATTATGCTTTATTGGCCCTTGATAAACAATTGGCCATTACCGAGCAGACCATTAAGGTTAGAACTCAGGATGTTGAAACCATGAAAGCCTTAAAACAAGGTGCCGTAGTTAATGGCGCGGCTGTTGTACAGAGTGAAGCCAATTTATATGCAGCTCAGGTAACCTTGCCCGATTTAAAAAGAAGCATTAAAGAGGCTGAAAATGCGCTAAGCGTCTTGGTTGCTAAAGCACCAAATGCGATTAACCGCACAACTTTGGATCAACAGACCCCTTATGCTAATTTACAAACCGGCGTTTCTGCACAATTGTTAAAAAACCGTCCGGATGTGATAGCTGCTGAATTTGGTTTCAGATCGGCTTTCGAAAACACAAACGTAGCAAAAGCTTATTTTTATCCTGCTTTAACCATTACCGCAGCGGGTGGATTATCAAGCTTACAATTACAGGATTTCTTCAGCAAATCTATCTTCTATAATTTGGTGGGTGGTTTAACGCAGCCAATTTTTGCAAAAGGCGCAAACAAAGCACGCTTAAAAACAGCCGAAGCGAATCAACAGATTGCTTTTTACAACTTTCAACAAACACTGTTAACCGGTGGACAGGAAGTATCGAAT
>NZ_JBFTQI010000464.1:0-7592 GCF_056398925.1 Pedobacter sp. 01T416_2 | reverse complement strand
CGGTTTTACCACATTATTTATATTATGCAGAATTGCCTTAAAATATCATTAACCGCTTTAATTTTCGTTTCTTTTAATGCTGTAGCGCAAAAAAGTCAAATTCTTATCGCCAGAAATGCTGTTGGTAAACTACAAGCTTCAATTGCCAACAAAGAGGATGAAAAAAAACAGTTATCGATTATTACAGAAGGCTTAAAATCAATAGAATCAGCTGAGAAAGATAATAAAACTAAAAACTGGAGTGAAACCTGGTCTATTAAATCTTATCTTACTTCTTTCGCTTCATTAATTGATACTGATCCCAATAATGCGAATAAATTTTACGATTCAGCTGTTGAAGCTGTAGCAAAAGCCAAGTCTTTAGATCGTTATGATGATAATGGTGGCCTTATTAAAGCCTCTAATCACAATATTCTCATCAAAAAACAGGAAAAAGGTAATGAAGCTTTTTTTAATAACGATTTTAAAGAAGCATTTGCTGATTTGAAAGAAGTATGTGATAATTTCCCTGCAGATACCACATTGGCATTAAATACAGCAATTTGCGCATTAAATATTCAGTCTTACGACGAATCTTTAACCTATTTTAAACGTGCAAAAGAAAACGGAATTAGAAATCCATCGGTTTTTCAGAAAATGGCGCAGATGTATGTAGTGAAATCAGAAAATGAAACCGCTATTAAAACTTTGGAGGATGGTCTTGTGCTTAATCCGTTCAATCGCTTTTTAACAAACGATTATATTAATCTATTACTTGATACCGAGAATTATAGTAAAGCTCAGGGATTGATAGAAAACAATTTAAAAGTAGAAAAAGGAAATAAACTACTTTATTTTCTTTATGGTTACCTGCAACAGGTTGGTGGAAATAACGCTACAGCAATTTTGGCTTACGATAAAGCTTTGTCTACAGATCAAAATTATTTTGATGCATTGTACCAATTGAGTTTGGCTTACATCAATACAGCCAATGAAATCTTGAGCAAAAATGACGCTGATAAAACTGAAAAAAGTACAAGAGCTTAACCGTAAACTTCAAGAACTATAATTTTATTGAGTAATTTGTGAGGACAGGATGGTGTTAGAAAATTTAACTTAACATAATATTAATTATAAGACAAATTACGATTAGCATTATTGCTTTGATTTATACGTTATTTATATATTTAATGTGTTTATTCGTTACTTATTCTAAAATAATGCTGTCTACTATGCAAAACTTGCTTTTTAAATTCGTGTGTGTGAGCGTAATTCTACTTTTTTCATTTAAAACAAATGCTCAAAAATCTGATTATGGCGAAGTTGTAACGATGCATTCCAGCATCTTAAACGAAGACCGAAAGATATTAATCTACACACCTAAAGACCCTGACAATCCCGAGAAACGATATCCAGTGATCTATGTTCTGGATGCTGACAATCATTTCATGCAAATGGTAGAATATTCTAAATACCTCAGTCGGCAAGATGTGTATGTTATCCCGCCAATGATTGTTGTAGGAATAACAAATACAGACCGTGTTCGTGACCTCACTCCATCTAAAAGCAATTTTGACTATTCTGGGAAACCGGATACCACTGCTAACGCCCCCTATAAGAATAGCGGAGGAAATGAACATTTTTTACAATTCATCCAGAAGGAACTCCTGCCCTATGTTAATTCGAATTATAAAACTCAACCTTACCGCATTTTAGCTGGACATTCATTTGGAGGTCTGACAGCCATTAATTGTCTGATTAATTATCCGGATATGTTTAACGCATATATTGCCGTAAGCCCATCCTTCTGGTGGGATCAGAAATTTCTTCTCAAACTTGCTGATAAAAAACTGAAAGCAGGGTCAACTTTATCAAAAACGCTTTTTTTTAGTGATGGAAATGAAGGTTCTTCACCAGGATCACCTTTTCATAAAGATGTTTTAAAATTTGATTCGCTGCTCAAAAGCCGCAATATTAAAGGATTAAATTTCGAATATGCGAGCTATCCAATTGAGAGCCACATGACAGTCCCTATTAAATCGTATTATGACGGACTTCGATTTGTCTATCGTCAATGGGTTCTTCCTCCTGTAAGTGATGAAAAGATAAATTCAGAGGCTATTATGAAACATTATAAAGGATTGTCGCAAAGGTTTGGGTATCTAATTTTGCCTGACGAAGCATATTTCAACGGCTTGGCGCAATGGTTGGTAAAAAATCCGAAAACCTTAGATAATGGCATACAGATATTGGAAATGAATACGGTCAATTATCCATCTTCGTCAAAGGCCTTCACGGCTTTGGGGGCAGCATATGCGATGAAAGGAGAAAAGCAAAATGCTATCGCTTCGTATAAAAAGGCCAGTGAATTGAATCCCAGTTCAAATGAAATTAAATTACGCTTGCAGGAGTTACAGAAATAAGATATCCCATGTACGACCACTACAGCTTTGAAGATGCTACTGCTTACCAAATTGAATTAGCCAAACAGTTAAAGTTTCAGTCACTTAACAAAATTGAAACCATTGCTGGCGCAGATATTTCTTTCAATAAAAACAGTTCGACCATGTATGCGGGAATTGTGATCTTAACTTATCCAGGAATGGTTTTAAAATCATTTGCATTAGAAACTTACGAAACCAGTTTTCCTTATAAAGCAGGGTTTTTGGGATTTAAAGAAGTTCCTGCATTATTGAAAGTTTGGGAATTGATACCCAATAAACCTAATGTTGTAGTGCTTGATGGAAACGGAATTTTGCATCCACGCCGTATGGGTGTTGCTTCGCATTTTGGAATTCTTGCTAACCAAGCCACAATTGGCTGTGCTAAAAGTCTTTTACACGGACAAAACCATCAGCCTCAAAATGTCAAATTTAGTACTGCAGAAATTAAAAATAATGCGGGCGAAATGCTTGGTTTTGCATTGAGAACAAAGCGCAATTGCGCACCTGTTTATATTTCTGCCGGACATTTAATTACGCAAGAAGAAAGTTTAAATACAATTAAAAAATCTGTTGGAAATTATCGTATCCCCGAACCAACACGCCTGGCTCATAACCTAGTAAATGATTTCAGGCTTGGCAAACTAAAAACTGGCTTTCATGAGGTGGCGCCATCTTTAACATTGTTTTAAAATGACTATATTTACGTATGAACGCTTATTTGATAATTCTCGCTATTGTCGTAATGCTTATCATGTTGATAAACATTTACGTTATTTTAGACATTTCGAAATTCCCATACAACAAGAGACGACAAAAATGGATGTGGACCAATGTGGTATTGTTCTTGCCTCTTTTTGGGTCTTTAATTTATTTTTTGGTTGGTAAAAAAATACTTAGCGAAAATTAAATCCGAAATTAATTCAAACTACAATTCTCTAAATCACCGTCCCAATTTTCTTTTTCATTGGTTAAAATTTCTAGAGAATCTATTTTACAGTTCGTAACATCCAAGCAATAAGTTAATTCATTTTTCAGGCTCGGAGCAGTTAGTTTTGCTTCAGCACTGAGTAAACCGTTTTCAAATTCTTCTTCTTGAAATTCCTTTAGGTAGACAAAATTTATGTACAAACCTGTACCGGTTGTTTTAGTAGTTTCGATCCTTATAAAATCTAAGTGTTCAGACAAATAGCCGAATTTTTCTGCATTATCTTTTATTATCGTTTTAAGTAGCAGACGCTCAAATTCTTTTAATTCGGTCATTTAGATCCAGTTAATTCCTTTTTTTAGTAGCTGCTGGGTGTTGTATTCATCAGAATTAATTTCTGGCTGAACATTATAACCCCAGTTAGCCTGTGGTGGTAAACTCATTAAAATAGATTCTATCCGTCCGTTGGTTTCTAAGCCGAATTTTGTTCCAGAGTCGTAAACTAAATTAAATTCTACATAACGACTACGGCGCTGATATTGCCATTGTTTCTGGGCTTCTGTAAACTCTTTATCGCGGTTCCTATCAATCAATTCGGTGTAAATCGGCAAAAATGTTTCGCCAATATTAATAGAAAAATCTAAAATCTGCT
This sequence comes from Pedobacter sp. 01T416_2, assembly GCF_056398925.1. NCBI lineage: Bacteria > Pseudomonadati > Bacteroidota > Sphingobacteriia > Sphingobacteriales > Sphingobacteriaceae > Pedobacter > Pedobacter sp. 01T416_2. The sequence continues at coordinate 3,592 of NZ_JBFTQI010000464.1, read as the reverse complement.
CCCATGATAAATTGGTGTTTTCTGGCTTCAGTCTATCATAAAAAATACCGCCGATACCACGGGTTTCTTCACGGTGTTTAATAAAGAAATAATCATCGGCATGTGTTTTAAATTTTGGATAAAAATCTCCACTGAAATCATCGCAAGCCTGCTTTAATTTATGGTGAAAAAAACGGGCATCGTTTTCGAATACGTAATGTGGTGTTAAATCGATACCACCGCCAAACCAGCGTGTTTCTTCATTAAGTTCGAAATAGCGGATATTCATGTGGATAATCGGAACCAGTGGATGGTTTGGATGAATTACAATTGAAACTCCGGTAGCAAAAAAATCATCTTCGCTTACATTAAAGGCTTTTTTTACAGCTTCGGRCAATTTACCATGCACCGCAGAGAAATTTACGCCACCTTTTTCGATAATTGCACCATTTTGCATAATCCTGGTGCGTCCGCCTCCCCCACCGTTTCTTTCCCAAAGTTCCTCTTCAAACTTTCCTTTGCCATCGGCAATTTCCAATCCCCTGCAAATTTCATCCTGAATTTGCTTATACCGTTCCGCTACTTCTTCTTTAAACATGATGGCTCTTTCTATTTCCATACAAATTTAAAGCTATTCAGGCAGCTATATTGATTTATCTTTAGATAGTACATTTTATTGACATTGTTTTTAGTCAGAAGTCGGGAGCTTATTACTCTTCTAAATAATCCAAATCTTTGTTGAAACTTTCTTTTAATTGGCTCAAACCAAACATCGCAATCAGGGTTAAGATTCCCATCACTAAATATCCGGCAGTAATTAATCCGTATTTATGGGTTAAAAATTCGAATAAGAATGTAATAGGGATTAATGCGCCCCTAACAAAATTAGGTGCAGTTGTAGTTACCGTAGCCCTAATGTTTGTGCCGAATTGTTCTGATGCAATGGTAACAAATGTGGCCCAATAACCTACAGAGAAGCCCATAAACAAGCAGATCCAGATAAAATTGCTACCCGTTAAGCCGAAACTGGTTAAATAAACAACTACACTCGCAACAGAAAGCAGGTGGAAGATAAAGACTGTTTTTTTTCTCGATTTTAATACCTGAGAGAGTAGACCCGTAACCACATCGCCTATTGCAATTCCAAAATAGGTAAACATAATGCCGGTACCAGCTTTTAGTGGCTCTGTCGCACCTAAAGCTTTACCGAATTCTGGCGCTAAGGTAACCAGGATCCCCACCACAAACCATAAAGGAATACCGATTAAGATACAATAGAGATATTTCGAAAAACGTTTCCAGTTGTTAAACAGCATAAAGATATTTCCTTTTGATACTTCTGATTGGTTAGCGGCGTGTTTAAACATGCCCGATTCGAAAGTACCAACACGTAATAAAAGCAGTACCAGGCCCATTCCGCCACCTACAAAGTATGAGGTTTGCCAGGTAAATTCGGCTGCTACAGTTGCTGCAACGGCTGCACCCAATAAACCTACAGCACCAACAATCATGGTTCCATAACCGCGTTTTTCTTTATCCATGGTTTCAGCAACCAAAGTAATCCCTGCACCAAGCTCGCCAGCTAAACCTATACCGGCAATAAACCTGATGATGGCATAACTGTTAACCGATGTGACAAAACCATTGGCAATATTGGCCAGTGAATATAAARGGATTGAACCAAATATTTGCCTGGGAAACGCCAATTTCAGTTAAACTTTGAACACGAACAACAGAGAATAGAACAAGATCGTAAATGTCTACGAAGTAACCCAGAGCAGCTACAATAACTAAGAAAATTACATTACGGTTGTTTGCTTTTGCTTGAAGATCCATTTAATTATTTGGTTTAAACGCTGAAAGTACGCAATAACACAAATATTTAAAATAGATTTTTAAAATAAAAGCCACTCTTGTTTTAGAGTGGCTCTTACCTTCCTACATTGGAGGATTTTTTTTTGTGGTATCAGGTGGCATTTTGGTAGTGTCAGGCATTTTTTTAGAGGTTGTGTCTGGCATCTTTTTAGTCGTATCCATCATTTTTGTAGAATCCGTCGCAGTACTGTCTGAAGAACCAGCCATATTTTTAGACGAATTGCATGCTGAAGTGGCTATCATAAGAGAACCCGCAAAAGCAAGACTTAAGATTATTTTTTTCATAGTTTTTATTGTTATCTATTAACCTAACAACCTTATAATCATTTGGTTTTATTTTTTTTTATTCCATATTGGTTATTTTTCAACTATTGTATTGATTATTAATGTATTGTGAAACAAATAAATGTATTATTCATGATGAATCTTTAACTTATTCAGCAATTCTGGCGATATATTTTCAGCATATACACCATAACCATCTACCAATACTCCCTTTAAATTTCCCACATTTGATGAAATGGCATAAACAACCGAGCTATCAGCCGGGTCGGTCATTCCTTCGAAACGGTACACTTCTTCAATTTCAAATTCTTCAGGTTTCAGGAACAAATTGACTGATTTACATGCTAAACTTTCTGCCGTTAAATTGAAATCTAAATTATAACCACGACTATCTAAATCTGTTAAAGCGTCGGTAATGGTATCATAAACATGCATAATTCTAAATTACGGAAATATTACTAAAACAAGATCTTCAAAACTTTAAAAGGTGATAAAACTTTCTGATATTAGTGAATATGATTATTTCTCAAAACACCCTGAAATGGGTAATGCGTTTTTACCCACCCCTATTTTTTCAACGCATTTGGGTTCAGAAATTTGAAAATGAATTTAGAAGTTGTACGGTTAAGCTGAGCAAGAGTTTTTTGAATAAAAATTATAACGGTTCTATTTTTGGTGGTACTATTTATGCAGCAACAGATCCGTTTTATGCCTTATTGTTCGATCAGTTAATGCAGCGCCGAGGCTTTAAAGTCCGTGTTTGGCTAAAAAGCGCTTCTATACAATATTTAAAGCCTGGTCGTTCTACATTATACTTTACCATAACCGTAACTGATGAGATGTTGAACGAAGCAGAGCACGCACTAAAAACCGTTGGAAAGTTTGTAAAGGCCTACCCGATGGAAATTACCAATAAGGATGGCGAGCTGTGCGCTACCGTGATGAATGAAGTGTATATCCGAAACCTGCATCAGGGCGAAACCCCTAGAGTTGCTTACTAATTTTTTAGATTATGCCGAGTATTAAGAGTTTAATTTTGCAGGGCGAGGGCGTTATGCTCGATTTCAAGAAAACCATTACCAATACCGAGAAAATTGCCAAGAGCTTGGTTGCTTTTGCCAATAACAAAGGTGGTAAACTATTGATTGGTGTTGCTGATGATGGATCTATTAAAGGGGTAAAATCAGAAGAAGAAGAGAAATACATGATTTTAACTGCAGCACATCAGTTCTGCAAACCGGCAATTGAGCCTTACTTCGAAGAAATTTATGTTGATGATAAATTGGTATTGGTAGTTAATATTCCTGAAAGTGACACTAAGCCACATTACGCACTCGATGATCAAAAAAAATGGTGGGCTTATATCCGCATAGACGATAAAAGCGTTCTCGCCAGTCGCATTATTCTTGAAGTGTTGAAACAGGAATATAAAAACAATGGTGTACTTATCTCC
>NZ_JBFTQI010000463.1:0-4743 GCF_056398925.1 Pedobacter sp. 01T416_2 | reverse complement strand
GCTTTGGTTACTTGCGGCATTGGAGGCATTTCTGTTGAGTAACCCGGCCAATTTTGTGGCTGTGGGTTGTGGATCAACTGAAATATTTTCTCTGCTGAATACTTACGTTTTGCAATTTCTACGAACGGCGGGCCAATCTGTCTTTTGGTTTGATTGTGGCAGGCCAGACAAGTATTTTTTGTTAATAAACCCTCAACTTCTTTAAAGGTAGGTGCTTTAGCCGTAGTTGTAGGCTTAGCCGGAGTAGCGGCTCCTTTTGCTTCAGGTGCTTTTCCAGTTGTTGCCTTTGGTGCAGCTGTTTTCTTAGCAGGAACATTTACCGGTGCCGCTGAGTTTTTGGTACTTACTTCACTGGCAGAAAGTTTATTTCCATCAGGAATTTGGTTCAAGGTATAATAAGCTACCGGATGAACTAAAGAGTAAAAACCATCTTGCGATCTTAAACCATCTAATGTTAAGGTATGGATATAATATTGGCGAAGGTTTTGAACAATAATTCTGGCTTTTAAACCATCTGCCGAAACTTTAACCCCTGAGATTTTTAATTTCTCGGTGTTTACAGGAGGTGAACCATACACCGGGTGATATTTGTAAATAAAGCTTTCTGCATCATATGAAGCTAAATCTTCAGCCGATTTACGATCAACGGGCATGGTAAACTCCACTTCGAAACCATCAGGCATTACCCTAACAGCTTTCATTTCGAAAGGGGTTTTATTATTGTATACCAGTCTTTCTAAACCTTCGTTAGCATCACCTGCCGATCCCCAACCACGGTTGGTTTCTCCAACAAATAGCGAACCATCTGTCCCCCACTCTAACCTCAATACTCCAGAACGGAAACCTTTACGAAAAAGGAAGGCAGCGCCTTGTTCCTCACCTTTCACTGTCTCCATAAAAATCCTCGAAATGATACTCATTCCCTGATCACCAACTAAAATCTGACCAGCGAACGGGCCAAATGTATTTGCGGGAATTTTAACAGGTTCTGCAGAAGAGATCCCCAAAATACCATAAGGTAGCCAAACCGATGGCAAACGTAATTCAGGGAATACTTTCTTCATTTCGAATAAGGTTTTGAATGTTTCGTTTACCCTATTTTCTGGTTTAATGTATCTTCCTTGTTCGTTTTTGGTTCTACGCTCGTCTATTTGCGAGTAAAAGAAATCTGACTGCAGTTTAACCGGAGAGTTTGGTAAATTGGTCCATCTTAAACTGGCTGGATGCCCCATAAAATCACCTTTATTTACTTTCCATAAACCACCTGAACCTACCCAGTCGCCCTGATTTTCGGTATAATAAAACTGGCCATCAATAGTACCAATCCCGGCTGGCGAACGGAAACCCGCAGCATAAGGACTCATTTTACCATCTTCGGTAATGTTCATGGCCCAACCACGCATCGGCACACGGCTTTCTGCTCTCCACCATTCTTCATCGCCAAAGGCCACGTTTCCGGTAACCATAAAAGTACCATCAGGCATTAACTTCGGCCCAAAACTATATTCGTGGTAGTGCCCACTTAACGGCCATGCATAAATGGTTTCGTACACATCGGCTTTGCCATCCTGGTCTTTATCAACCAGTTTGGTCAACTCGCCGCGTTGTGCCACATATAATGCACCATTTTTATAGGCAATACCCAAAATTTCGTGCAAACCATAAGCAAATCTGCGCCAGTAAGGCTTGGCACTTGTAGGGTTTTCTACAATGTATACTTCTCCTCTACGGGTAGAAATGCCTAAATCGCCATTTGGCAAAGTAATTAGACCACCAACTTCTAAAATGGGGCCTTCGGGCACGCGTACTTTATTTATCCTGAAAAAATCTTCTTCTTTCGGTGTTTCTTGTGCAAAAACTGTAGTAAAGCTAAAACTTAATGCCAGTATTGCTAATTTTTTAAATGTATTTCTCATTGTTATTCCAATTAAAACAAAATGGTATAATTTAACTTAGTTCCAATAGCTACGATAACTTCTTTCTTGCCATCAACGTCTCTGATTACTGGTTTAGCAGCTCCATCAGCAAGTTGTATATAGTAAGATTTATCATCAATCAGGTATAAACCTTTGGCTACTTCTTCGATATTGGAAGCGGTTGCCAATAGGAAATATAGATCTTTTGATGATTTATCAACAGCAATCTCTCTCGTTAAACCTTGTCCATTTTCCATCACCTTAACGGCATCGGTAACATTTGTTCCATTAATGATGTACTTAAACTCCGGACGGTCTTGTTTATCCATTACATAACCTTTGGTTCTGAAACCAGTACCAGCAGTATCAGCAATCCACTTATCCTGATCGTTCGCTAATTTTGAAATGGCTAAAATTGGCTTTTTAGTGAAACGGGTAACACTGCCCAATGCACGTGAGGTACCGTTTCCACGGCCATCCCACATTGGCGTAGCGTCAATAAAATCGCCATGCCATCCCTGTAGTAATGTACCATTATCTAAATCGTAGCTATAAGCAACTTTTTCTGGTCCGCCTACCGAAATAGCATGTACCGAACGTACTCTTGGCGCAACATCAACAAAACTTCTGATCATGTTGTTGCTTGCTGCTTCAATGTAAATTGGATCTGCCCCACCGTTTTGGTTTGGTTTTGGAATTTCTGATAGTTCGTTAATCTGGATATTTCTGAACGCTACCGAACCGTGATCGCCCTGTAAACGTAAAGGTCCTTTTGCTTTTTCAGCTCCTGCAGCTCCTCTGGTTGCACCAAATAGCTCCACATTTTCGTGAATCAGCACACCGTTTAGTTCTGCACTGATAATTTTAGCATTTTGCGTTTTCTTTCCTGATGCATCAAATTTTGGTGCCTGGAAGATAATTTTAATGTGCTGCCATAAACCTGGCGCTTTACTTGCATTTTGACGGGGAGCAACACCTCCAAACCCTTTTTCGGCTTCAGGTTTGCTATCATCCCAACGTTGATAAATACCACCATTGTTTGATGAACTTGGGTTTTTCAGTCCCCATGCGTCATCAATCTGAATTTCGTAATTACCTTGAAGATAAATACCAGAATTTGTCCCTTTTGCAGTTAAATAATCTAATTCTACTGTTACATCACCGTATTCGTTTACGGTATATAAATCAGAACCCGCTTTTTTTGCTGTAGATTGATTAATCAATATCCCTTCACCTTTGGTTGTTTTTAAAACATTTTCGGCGTTTAGGTCGGCCACCACATTTTGGGCGAGCGACCATGAATTTGAAGGGTTTTTAAAGGCTGAAAGATCTTTGAGATCAATACGCTGGCCAAACGCCAACAGGGTTCCGCAAAGCCAGAAAATGGCTGTAAAACCCGTCTTTGAGATGTTCATATACTTGGTTTGTTAATTTTAGCCCTAAAGCTAGATATTTTGTTTAAAATCCATCGGATAAATTACTTTACCCGATGGATAATTATTTTTTCTATTTTTCTGTTGATAATGAATAAGGGAAATCAGCTGGATTTGAACCTCTGGTTTTATTCGGCGTTGCTGTCATATTGAAATTTAACACCGCACCTTTTTGCAAACCACTGTGGCTGATCCAGTTTTTAGAATATGGTTTACCGTTCATCTGTAGCGACTGAACATAACGGTTGTTATCGCTATTGGCAGCTGCATTAATCACCACAGTTTTACCATTTTCTAAAGTAACAGTTATCTTTTTAAACAAAGGAGCACCCAAAACATACTGATCAACCGCAGGTGTTACCGGATAGAAGCCCATTGCCGAAAAAACGTACCAGGCAGAAGTTTGCCCGTTATCTTCATCACCACAATATCCATCAGGAGTAGGTTTGTACATTCTGTTCATGGTTTCTCTTACCCAATATTGTGTTTTATAAGGCGCACCACCGTAGTTATACAGGTAAATCATGTGCTGGATCGGTTGGTTACCATGTGCGTACTGGCCCATGTTTGCAATCTGCATTTCGCGGATTTCGTGAATTACGCCACCGTAGGCACTCTCATCAAATACAGGAGGCATCGAGAACACAGAATCCAATTTGGTTACAAATTTACTATGGCCACCCATTAATTTGGCTAAGCCATCAACATCCTGGAAAACAGACCAGGTATAATGCCAGCTGTTGCCTTCGGTAAATGCACCGCCCCATTTAAATGGACTGAATGGGCTTTGGAAAGTTCCATCCTGATTTTTGCCACGCATTAAACCCGAAGCCGGATCGAAAAGATTCTTGTAGTTCATGGCTCTTTTCTTATAAATATCGATCTCCGAAGCCGGTTTGCCTAAAGCTCTTCCCAATTGATAAATGGTAAAATCATCATAAGAATACTCTAATGTTTTAGCGGCATTTTCATTCTTTTTCACATCGAAAGGCACATAACCCAATTCATTGTAATATTTAACACCGTCGCGGCCAACGGCTTCCATAGGGCCCTCGTTGTTTGCACCATGTTTTAAAGCCTGCCATAACGTTTCTATGTCGTAACCACGCATACCTTTGATATAAGCATCAGAAACTACCGAAGCAGAGTTGTTACCCACCATAATGTTTGCATAACCCGGACTGCTCCACTCTGGCAACCAACCGCCTTCTTTGTAATCGTTGATTAAGCCTTGTTGCATTTCCTTGTTGATTGAAGGATAAACCAGGTTTAAGAAAGGATATAATGCCCTAAAAGTGTCCCAAAAACCCGTACCAGCGAACATGTATCCTGGTAAAACCTGTCCGTTGTAAGGACTCCAGTGTACAATCTGGTTTTGTGCATCAATCTCATAT
>NZ_JBFTQI010000462.1:0-4751 GCF_056398925.1 Pedobacter sp. 01T416_2 | reverse complement strand
GATCGATACCATTCAACGTCTGAAAAAACTCGGGTTGTTCATTATTCTTATAAAATGGATTATCCAATAATTCCACTTCACTTTTTAAAGTATCCTGAAATACTTGCGCCGCAAAATCTTTTTGAAAAAACACCGATAATCCCCTAACCTTATCCATGGTATCAATTTTACAGGAATAATTTTGTTCATTGTTGAGGATCAGGAACTGCCCGGGCCGAATTGCCAGCTTACGTTTATTAATACCATACCACTCCTCTCCTTTTAATATCGTTTTGAAAGAAAGACATCCCACATGATCATCACAAAAGCTATAACTGCTAACGGTATTAAAAACAACATTTTGCATTTTAAACCTTCTAAAATGAAGATCCTGATCAAAATCAGGGCTGGAATGATCTGGCAATGAAGTTAAATACATCTGCTGATAATATTTTTGCGATTAAGATTAACACAAGATAATAACTGTTGCATTAAAACGATCATTTTTTGAGCAAATTATTGCTGTGAAACATTTTCAGTTTCTTTTCAGGCGAATGCTATAATTGAGCATTTCTGCACATACATAGAAAAACATACATGATAATTTTGAGCAGTTTAAAACAGAAATATTAAAAAATCAATCTATGAAATCAATTAGTAAAAATTTATCATTGTTGTTCTTTACATTGGTATTAACCCTTGTATTTTCCTGCAAGGGCAAAAATGTTCCGTCAAATGATTCGGATGAAGCTGCCGCAGGTAGAATTGTAGGCACCTATAAAGGGACAGTAGATATCACTTCAACCGAATATTTTAATGCAATTATCCAGGTTACAAAAGAGAATGGCAACAAAGTAAAGGTTACAGCAAAATCTGGTGAGCCATATTCCAATGTAACATCAAAAATTTTCACTATACAGGCGATACAGGGTTCTAATGATGCCAAGGCGATTGGGGCTCCAGAAGGGACATTGATATACGACCATGCGGCAAAAAATATCGCTATTGTTACCCTGCCAACCGCATCGGGCGACATTTCGTTTAATTTCAGCGGTACAAAACAGTAAAAAGACATTTAAAGCCTCTTCAGCGGCTCAATTTATTGTTAAAACATATCGATTATTGGCGTATTCATTAAAACAGCCAGGTTATAACAGTAACCTGGCTGTGTTATCTATACCTTTTATATATTTACATACACCTTAAGCTTAACCAATGCACCTAAATATCATTACAATAAAACCGCTTAACCAAGCTGTATTAAAAAAAATCATCCGTTTATTTCTCCTCTGTGCAATTCCACTATTTAGTTATAGCCAGGAAATTATCATTCCAAAAAAAAACCTGGTAGATAAAAAGTGGATTAAAGATCAAACTTATCGAATGAACTGGTCAATGCTTAAAGATACGACCAGGATTATAATAGGTATTGTAAATACTAAAGTTATGGTGTTGAATAATGAGGTACAAGTAATTACAGAAGTAAAACTAAAAGGACAAGCCTCCTCATGGATAGATTCTACAATTGTAAATAAATCAGATCTTTCGCCAATCTATCACTCCAGCTACAATGCACAGCGTGATATGGTGATCCACTTTGATCAAGAGATTAAGGGCTTTTATCGGGATAAAATAACTCAAAAAACTACAGCAATAAACGAAAAGTTACAATCAAGCTATTTCGACAGTAATTTTTACCCTATGTTAATCAATTGGCTGCCTTTAAAAACAGATTATAAAGCCGACATTAATATTTATGATTACAATCCTAAAACGATGGCCGGGATTGTGAAGGTACACCTACTCGGTGTAAAAGAAGGGAGATATCTTACCGCCAAATCAGGCGAAAGAAAGGTATGGATCGTGGAGTTAACTGATGATATTGGTGGTGGTACAGGTGCRAAAAGCATTTACCAGATCGATCAGATAACCAGACAGCTTTATAAACAGGAAATAAGCATAGGTAGCCGTAAAATGGAGATGAGCTTGTTGGAAGAATAATGTGTTAACGATAAAAGTCCAGCACCATTGGCATTATCTCTAATGATCAAAAACAAGTTTTAGAATATTCGCAAGCACAGGATTGTGGTCATCGGCACGCCAATTAATCAATATATCGGTTTTAAAAGGCAAGGGAATAAACCGTAAGCCAGGACTTTGATGGTGCATATAAGAATCAGGCAAAATGGCTATTCCCAATCCCTTGCGTACGAGTGCAATAATTGTAGATCCAAATTCGGAATGTAGAAATACATCAGGAACAAAATCGTAAGATTTGAAAAGTGCCTGAATAATCTCACTATAGCTACTACCCTCATCCTTGGTAGGCAGAATAAACTTCTGCACTTTAAGGCTTTCTTTAGATAAATCCTCGAATCTTTTAAAAGAATGTGCTAACGGAACCACCAGAGCCAGGTGATCGGAGTATATTTTTTTTGATTTAATACCCTGCTCACTGGTGATATCCCTCGTAATGGCCAGATCAATTTTATAGTTCTTTAGAAAATCCAGCTGATTTTCATATAAAACCTGTACCAACTTAATTTGAAGCTGTGGAAATGCCTGCGTTATCTTAGCCAAAATATCGGGCATGATAGAAGCCGATATAGAATCAGGATGTGCAATCGTAATGGTTCCGCGTTCACCTAAATGGATCTGTTTGGCAAACTGATGGATATATTCGAGCTCACTTAACTCTACTTCCCATTTTTCTTTTAAGAATTTACCTGCTGGAGTGAGCTTCACATTACGTTTATTACGTTCGAAAAGCTGCAGACCCAATTCATTTTCGAGCGACTGAATTTGGCGGGTTAGGGCTGACTGCGTGATATTTACCTTTTCAGCTGTTTTCCAATAATGAAGTTGTTCTGCTAAGGCCAAAAAATACTTGATTCGCTGAAGATCCATTAATGCAAAATACGCATTAATAAATGAAAAAATAGCATTTTATTACATTTAAAGAGTTATTACATTCGTACCATGGAGCAGATCATAATTGAAAGGGCAACACCAGCTGATATCAAAAAATTACTGGAGATCGGGAGAACAACATTTTCCGAAGCTTTTGCCGCGGTAAACAGTGAGGAAAATATGAAAGAGTACCTCGAAAAAGGCTTTTCTGAAGAAAAACTGAAAGAGGAACTGAGCAATCAGCATTCTCAGTTTTATTTTGCACAGCTTGATGGAGAAGTCATTGGCTATTTAAAGATCAACATAGGACAAGCGCAAACCGAAAAACTAAATCTTGATGCACTTGAAATTGAGCGTATTTATCTTTTGAAAGCATTTTACGGCCAAAAAGTTGGCCAGCTACTTTATCAAAAAGCCATTGATATTGCGCTTGAAATGCAAGCCAGTTATGTATGGCTGGGCGTATGGGAAGAAAATTACAGGGCATTAAGATTTTACGAAAAAAATGGCTTTACACCTTTCGGCAAACATAAGTTTTGGCTTGGGGATGATGAACAAACAGATTTGATGATGAAAAAAGTATTGGTTAATGATAATGAATTAAAAGCATCCTAATGGAAAAAAGAAACCTCTTTTTGATTTTATTGATACTGGGTACCGCGTTTTGGGGAATTTCATTTTCTGTTACCAAGCTTGCTATCGGACAGCACCAACCTGTTCTGTTTTTGTTCTACCGTTTTTTACTCGCCACAATGGTTTTATCGGTTATTTTCTGGAAACATGTAAAGAAACTCGATTCAACAGCGATCAAAACAGGCGCAAGTTTGGCTATTCCACTAGTACTTGGTATTTATTTGCAAACACTGGGTATCACACATACATCGGCATCGCAATGTTCATTTGTAGCCGGAATAACCGTTGTAATGATTCCGGTGATTAAACTTATTATTTATCGAAAACCTGCAGCACTAAAAATATGGATTGCGGCATTCACAGCGCTAATTGGGCTTTTTGTAATATCGGTTACTGATAAATTCAGTATTGGAACCGGAGATTTATATACCATTATCGGTGCTTTTTGTTTTGCCATATATTTAATCCAGATCGAAAAGGAATCAACGGCAGGCGATATTATCCCTACCATTGTGCCTATGTTTGCCACCTGTGCTTTATTAACTTTTCTATTAACGTTTATTCAAGGAAACGCCACCTGGATTCCTCAGCAGGAAACATTTTGGATTGGTATTATTTTTTGCGCATTATTCTCAACGGCATATATGTACACCATATCGAATATTTCTCAAAAGTACATTAGTGCCGAAAGGGTATCTATCATCTATCTTTTCGAACCTATTTTCGGAGCTTTCGCGGCACACTTTATTTTGGGAGAAGAAATTACATCAAGGTTATTGATTGGAGGCGGAATGATATTTTTAGCAACGCTGATCTCTGAACTGAAGTGGAGAATGCCAAATCCATTTGCAATGCTTAAGATATCGAAGGAGAAAAAATATTAGGCTTAGTTTAAAGCCCATTGTTTTACCATTCCCGGGCAGGTGGGAATGGCTCCTGATTTTAGGGATTTGTCATTGATAGATTTAGTATTTAGCCAAAAAAAAGAGCTAGATGACAGGTTTACAATGAATCGTCATCTCGACCGTAGTGGAGAGATCTTTTAATATGGTCCAAAGATCTCTCCACTGCGCGTTGCTCCGGTCGTATTCTAGGTTTATCACAATTGCAAATTTATTTTAAGAAAAATTCTTTTTTAGGAATTTTTCTTAGCTTTTATGACGCTCTCCTATAATTCTCGACATACATTTCTCCTCTCTTAACAAGTGAGAACATCCTTAAAATCAGTT
>NZ_JBFTQI010000461.1:0-4751 GCF_056398925.1 Pedobacter sp. 01T416_2 | reverse complement strand
GTAGCGCTGGCATTAATAGTAACATTTGCACCTGTAGCATATACAGCATTGTTTGCCGGTAAACTGATGGCGATTGTTGGCAGGGTATTTACGGTAACGTTTACGATAGCAGATGTCGTTGTTCCCCCGTTATTATCAGTTGCTTTAGCGGTAAGGTTATAATTTCCCACTGAAGGATTGTTCCAGGTAAAACTATAAGGTGCAGTGGTTGACTGGCCCAATAAAGTGCTGCCCTGATAAAATTCTACTTTAGCAACCGTACCGTCCGCATCCGTAGCGCTGGCATTAATAGTAACATTTGCACCTGCAGCATATACAGTATTGTTTGCCGGTGAACTGATGGCTATTGTTGGCAAGGCATTTACGGTAACGTTTACGATAGCAGATGTCGTTGTTCCCCCGTTATTATCGGTTGCTTTGGCGGTAAGTGCATAAGCTCCTGCAGCAGGGTTATTCCAGGTAAAGCCATAAGGTGCAGTGGTTGACTGACCCAAAAGTGTGCTACCCTGATAGAACTCCACCTTGCTGATTGTACCGTCGGCATCACCAGCATTGGCATTTAGGACAACATTTGCACCTGCCGTATATACAGCATTATTTGTCGGTGAACTGATGGCTACCGTTGGCAAGGTATTGATGGTAACCTTAATTGTGTCTGATATCTTTGTTCCTCCGTTATTATCGGTTGCCTTAGCGGTAAGTGCATAAGCTCCTACAGCTGGATTAGTCCAGGTGAAGCTATAAGGTGCAGTGGTTGACTGGCCCAATAAAGTGCTGCCCTGATAAAATTCTACTTTGGTAATTGTTCCATCGGTATCAGCGGCATTTGCATCGATAGTAACATTCGTACCAGCCGTAAACACAGTATTGTTTGCCGGTGAACTGATGGCCACTGTTGGTAAAGTATTGATGATCACCTTCACCGTGTCTGATACCTTTACTCCTCCGTTATTATCGGTTGCCTTAGCGGTAAGGTTGTAATTTCCGACAGCTGGATTAGTCCAGATAAAACTATAAGGCGCAGTGCTTGACTGACCTAAAAGTGTGCTCCCCTGATAAAACTCTACTTTGGTAATTGTCCCATCGGTATCGGCAGCATTGGCGTTAATCGAAACATCGCTACCCGCTGTAACTACTGAATTGCTAACAGGTGAAGTAATCGATACAGTTGGCAATGAGTTGACAACATCTACCGCCGGATAAACCAATTTTCTTGAGCCATCAACGCCCACGGCATATACGCTGGTAGAACCAGTACCGTATTGAACCGTTGTTTTTGTGTTAGCTAAAGTTGGATATCCTGCACCGTAAATAGCTACATCCGTAAGTACTTTTTGATTATACGTTTCAAAAGCAACTACATTAGTCCATTTGGCATGGTCGATAGTTAAGGTACCTGAATTAACAGTAACGCCAACGCCTGTAGCTCCTGTCATAGGTGTAAAATTCTTGTAGGTGTTTAGGCTATTTAACGAAATATAATTCAAAACCGGAGATGCAGGTTTTGAATACCCTTTAGCTTGTATCGAGGCAATAAAGGTATCGATCATTGCCTGGGTAATGGTGATGTGTTGTACTCCATAATCATCAATATCCTTATCAATCGGCAAAAGGAAACCACTCTTTACAAAAAAATCAGTCAAGTCTTCATGTACGGCATCGCAGGTAGCATCTATAAAGTTGAGTACCAATTGGCCATTACTTAAGCCTGATTGGCTAGTGGTACGCATTCTCTCTAAAACATCAGCATACCAATAGGCAACATCTGGCTGTCCAGCTGGAGCGGGTGTACCATTTTCCCTTTGCAGTAAGGTTGGTAAATTTTTTCCTCCTCCACCAAGCTGATAATACAATTCCAATTGCCAGAAAGGCACTAAGGTCATAAATACATTTCCTTGATCCTGTATATGTTTTTTCTGTACGAGGCTATTGTTAAATAAAGAACCAAACAAACCACCAGTTAAACCTGGGACGCCAGCTTTAGGTGAGTCACCAGCATCATCTATACGACTTCCACCCCCTGAGGTATATACTACCCATGCGGAATTGATATTATTGGTTACCTCTGTCGTACCTACCCATTTGGCTCCAGGTCTAACCTGATTATTATGGCCTAATTCGTGGGCAATTCCCCAGTTAGCATTAACACTTGAAGCCGCCGCAATGCCACCCCAGCCCAAATCTAAATGGACACCGTCTCCACCTGCGTACCATCCTCCACCATCATCTGCACTTCTAACAAACATATGATTTTTAGGTACTCTATTGTATTTGAACAAACCGTTTTGCGTATATTCTATATGTACAATGGCATCATAAGCTGCTATTAACGCTTTTCCACTAGCATGCGAATTTGCAAAAAGAGCCGATTTATCGAAATTTAAATTAATATAAGTTCCTTTAATATCCAATTTGGGGTATACATCGTTAAGTAGCATTTTAGTCCACTCTTCATCGGTATCTGTTAAAGGATCATAATATCCATTTACACCGCCTGTAGCAATGTTAACCTGTACTGGTTGCAAGTCGGTCCTATTACTAAAATAACCAATATAACCCTGGCCATTGTGCGCTATATTAATAATGTTTATGCCTTTCTGTAAAGGATAAGTGTCTACAGTGGCATGATCATTAAGTATAAAATCTTTAACAACCAAGTTTGGATTTACGCCATAGGTATCTCCAACAAAAACTATTGCTTTTGTATTTTCCTTAAAAGCTATACCTGTTGGGTTTTCAACTCGATTTAGTCCATTTGATTTTAAAATACCTTCAACTGTACCAGGGTTTGGATAAAAATCATACGTCTGCACGCGGTATTTATAGTTGTAGGTATTGTTAAAAATACACTGCGCTAAAGATTTAAAAAATGGTGAAGTAATGCCATCAATATCGGCTTGGATTACCCCAGGTTTTAAAGTTGAATGTAGATCATTTGCAAAAATATTAGTATATAAATTGCCTCCGCTACTTTGCTGATAGAATTGCATCTCGGCACAACTGGCATAATTATTTCTTCCAGTAAGCACTTTAACAACAATCTGGGTTACATTAGTTAAAGCAGATGGAAAGTTAATTTGATATAAAGATGAGCCAAAACCATTATTAAAGTCCATTAATTTGGTAAGGGTAGTATTAGTGGTAGTTTTATACCAAATTTCGCCCGTCCCAAAAAGACCATTTTGGCCACCATCTTGTCTGGGTATATAATTGATATAATTAACAGTTGGGTTACCCGTAAAATTATAGGTTAAACTAATCGGGAAGCCTCCCCCAGAATAGCTRGAATGGTACAGTGTACTGGTGTTATTATCATAGGTACGTGCAATGTCTTCGCCAGTGTTTGCAGCCGGACTAACACTTGCACTTGAGATTGGTAGTTTAACATCCGCATACCCAATAAAATCTTCTACAGTAGGGTTATCGCAATCTGCAGAAGTTGGTAATGTTCCCGTTTCTGCCGAAGAGAAATTAATTTCGGCACAGCTAGAAAAATTTCCTCCAGCTGCCCTGATTACAAACCGAACGATGCCAGGTTTTACTATGGGACTGGCAGTCATATCAATTGTTTTTACGGTATTGGTTAGTGTCCATGTAATATTCGTTAATTTGCTTACAAAAACACTTGGTGCATCTGCAGTAGCATAATAAACATCAACAGTTGTCCAAATACCATTTGTTTGGCTCTGCCTAGGCGTATAATCAATTTTGTTAATACTTTTGGCACCATTAAAGTAAAAATCAATCGTATCAGGCATGGCATTTAACGACCAATTAGAATGATACATGGTAGTTAAATTACCGTCAAAAGCTTTTGTAGTTTCATTTCCACTTTGAGGTGTTCTTTTCGAAACGGCCCCAACAATAGGAACGGGATTTTGCGCATTTGCCAAAACACAGAGCAATAGCATGGCAAGAAAAGAGAGTAATCGTTTTTTCATTTGGTCGGGGTTTAAATTAAAAAAGTGTCATCAATATTTGTATTTGTATAAAAACTGTTTTATAAATTCGACGGGATGTATAACTAATTACCGGAATAAAGCCGACTATGCACCTTTTCGAGTAAAACGGAGATACCAAAGGGCTTGGTTATAAAATCTTCAGCATCATAGTCCTGTCGTACATTCGAGAGATCGGCATGTGCGCTCATCATCAGTACAGGTRCACTCCTTCCCTGTATAGCCTTAAGCTCTCTGCATATATTCAGACCATTCCCGTCCGGTAGCATCACATCCAGAAGGTAAAGATCAACCTGATGATGATCGGCCAGCCAGAAATCCGTCACCGAGGAGAAGCTCTGTACCTCATAAAGCTCCAAGGTTAGTATGCGTTCAATTATATCCTTTATTCCCTCATCATCCTCAAGGATATATATTTTTTTTGCCATAGTTATTTTATCTTTTTTTAAATCTTTAATTCCTCATACATCTTCTGCAAGAAATATTTTATCTCTTTACCCTATCAGCATCATGCATTTGCCCCAAAAGCACTACCACCCATGCCTTTCATAAACTATCGCTCCTACAGGTTTCTGTTCTTAGGGAGGAAGTTTACCGCAAGGCCAAACCGAATTGTATTGGCGAGCGGATTGCTTCTTTCTGCCGTGGCGAGATAAGACAGATCAATGCTGTAGATCTGATACCTAAAGCCCGCACCAAGGGTAAAATAACTGCCATCACCTTTCTGTGCATCCTGGTAGTTATAGCCCGCACGGAATACCAACCTATCTTTAAATAACAGTTCGAGCCCGG
>NZ_JBFTQI010000460.1:0-4757 GCF_056398925.1 Pedobacter sp. 01T416_2 | reverse complement strand
GTTCCAATCTGATCTGTTTATGTACCAGTAAAATATCGCTAAAAGACTCGTATAATTCAGGGAAACTGCCTTTAGTTACTTTGTTTTTAAAGTTTAAGGTATGATCTCTCGTTTTAACGGCTAAAATGAAACGGTTGATATCTGATCGGATCTGATTGATATAGTAATAAAGGGAAATAACCATGCCCAATAAAATTAAAGCTACGCCAATGATGGTAAACCAAAGCTGGGTATTTTTAACCAGGTAAAATAGGAGATAGCCCAGCAGATTGATAATCAGCAGGCGAAATATTAAACGGAAAGTAAAACGTTGATAAAACATGTTTTTAAAACTGAAAGCTTAAAGGCGAAAGACTAAAGCTTTAAGCTCTGGTCTTTCAGCTTTCAGCTTAGATTCCAAATTTCTCGATTCTTCTATACAGTGCAGCCCGCGTTAAACCGAGTTCTGCTGCGGCTTTTGATATATTTCCTTTGTGTTTATCAATTGCTTTCTGCACCATCATTTTTTCCATATCCTCAAGCGCCATTTCATCTGGTATGGCGTTGTTTTGTGCGTAGCGCTGCGGACTTAACTGCAAATCTTCTTCTGCAATATCAGCCCCATCGCTCATAATAACGGCTCTTTCTAAAACGTGCTGTAACTCGCGCACATTTCCCGGCCATTTATACTGTAAAAGTGCTTCTTGGGCCTTATTACTCAGTTTTCGTATGTCTTTATGGTATTTAGAGCTAAAAACCTGCATAAAATGATTGGCTAAAAGTAGGATATCTGTTCCACGTTTGCGTAAGGCTGGTAATAAAAGCTCAACAGTATTAATGCGGAACAGTAAATCTTGCCTAAATGTATTTTTAGATACCATTTCATTTAAGGGCATATTGGTGGCCGTTATTAAACGGACATTCACCTTACGTTCTTTACTTTCACCTAAACGGGTAACTGTACGGTTTTGCAAAACGCTTAAGAGTTTTGCCTGAAGCGGTAATGTTAAATTTCCAATCTCGTCTAAAAAGATCGTTCCTCCATCGGCCAGTTCAAAGCGACCAGGTTTATCTTCTTTGGCATCGGTAAAAGCACCTTTAGCATAACCGAATAATTCGCTCTCAAATAAATTTTCGTTTAATGAGCCTAAATCAACATGCATAAACACCTGGTTTTTCCTTTGTGAATTACCATGGATTTCATAAGCAAAAACTTGTTTCCCCGTTCCGTTTTCGCCCAGAATAAGCACATTGGCATCTGTTGGGGCAACTTTTAGTAAAGTGGCCTGTAACTGTTTTATTCCATCGGCCTGCCCAACAATATTCTCGAAACCACGGGTAAGATCTTTTTGGAGCGATGAATGTATTTTTTCTAGTTTTTTTACCTTTTTGGTCGATTCGCGGAGTTTAGATGCCGAAGAAATGGTGGCAAACAGCTTCTCATTTTCCCAGGGTTTCAGAATAAAATCGGTAGCTCCTTTTTTAATCGCCTTTACTGCCAGTTCAACATTGCCAAAAGCAGTCATTAATATGACTACATAATCTTTATCAATCGATAAAATATGTTCTAGCCAATAAAGACCTTCGCGGCCATCACTTGCACCTTTTTGGTAGTTCATATCCAGCAAGATGATATCAATTTCATTTTTGCTCAATAAAACATTGATCTCTTTAGGCGATTTACATGTAATTACCTGCTTTACCTGCTGCTTTAAAAACAAACGGGCACTAAGCAGGATATCGTCATCATCATCGATAATTAAAACTGTGGCGTCAAGCATAACCTCTCCCTATTAATTTAGTATATATTTATTCTTTTTTGCTGTCCCTCTCCTTCAAGAGAGGGATTTGTGGTAAAGTGGTTTGAACCTAATGTTCTTGTATGGTGTGATTTTTTGGTGCCTGCCTCTCTATCCTCAAGGAGAAAGGTATTTTTTAATAACATTTATAACCTCATTCAGATTATTATTTACACCCGCATTCGTAAATCGAATTATCGTTATTCCAATCTCCTTAAGTTCATCAGTACGGTTTTGATCATATTCTTGATTTTCGTGATGATTATGTATTCCTCCATCAATTTCAATAATTAATTTAGCCTCGTGGCAGTAAAAATCTGCAATAAACTTATGTACTGGATGCTGCCTCCTAAATTTAAAATTGAGGATTTTTCTATTCCTCAAACATTGCCACATGATTTCTTCAGCCTCCGTTTGATTTTTCCGCAATGCTTTCGAAAACTCAAACAGCTTCAAATTGGCACCATGAAATAACTTATCCTTATACTCCTCCATATCTAATAGACTTATGTCAAGTTAATTAAATATAATGGTTTTGTTTTTTATGATATGAATTCTCTTTAAAAAGAGGCCTTTTTGACCTTCTCTTTTCTGCATGCTTCTATCTACTCCCTGCCCCCTCTCCACATGGAGAGGGGATGAAGGGGTGAGGCAAAAATACCAAAACTGTCCGCTCCCGCACATCAACTGTCCGATAATGAACATATAAAAAATAAGATAACTATTAATTTGTTGATTATTAGTGTTTTAAATATGTTTTATGCTTTTGGCACAAGCTTGGTTATTAGTGATTCCAAACAGTACAACCGAACACAATGGATAAGAAAATAGAGAAAAAAAGATTTAGCACTAAAACCCTGTTAATTATAGGCGGAGCAATTGCTTTTGTAACAGTTGTAATTTATGGCTATACTTTATCCCTCAAAAAAGTTTACAGCGCAGATGCCGATAAATTAACCATCAGTAAAGTAGAATATGGCGACTTTGAAGATGTAGTGTTATTAAATGCCAGTGTAGTTCCATTAACTTCGGTAATTGTAAGTTCATCAGAAGGTGGAACAGTTGCCGAAATTTTTACCGAAAATGGTGCTTCGGTAGTTAAAGGAACCCCCCTATTAAGAATCTCCAACTCAAATGCCATGTTGAGTTATACTTCAAGTCAAACAGCAGCTACCGAGCAGATTAACCAGTTGCGTAAATCGCGATTGGATTTAGAGCAAAATCAAAGGGTTTTAAATCAGGATGTTTTAGATGTAGAAAATAGCTTAAGAACAGCAACCCGTCAGTATAGATTAGATAGCTCACTATTTTCTAAAAAAGTAATCACACTTCAGGAATTTAATAAATCGAACCAGGATTACGAATATTACCAGGGTAAACTGAAAATTGTGCGTCAAGCGATTAAACAAGAAAACCAAAGCAGAAAGATGCAGTTGGCTCAGATCGATCAATCGATGGGGCAAATGAACGAAAGTTTAGAGATGATCCGCAAAAACATCGAAAATATGACCATTAAGGCGCCTGTATCTGGTAAATTATCTTCTTACGATCCGGTAATCGGTAAATCTTATAACTCTAACGAAATGATTGGAAAGATTGACGTGTTGCAGGGTTATAAACTTCAGGCAGGAGTTGATGAATATTATATTAATCGGGTAAAAGAAGGACAAACCGCTAACTGTGAGTTTAATGGTAAAACTTATAATTTAACCGTGAGTAAAGTAATCCCTGAGGTTACTGCAGGTCAGTTTCAGGTAGAAATGGTTTTTAAGGGCGCAGCACCTGAAGGTTTACGTCGCGGATTATCGTTACAAACAAAATTAACCTTATCTGACAATAGCAAATCGCTGCTTCTTGCCCAGGGACAGTTTTTCCAGAGTACAGGCGGCTCTTGGGTATTTGTAGTAAACAATGGTAAAGCCACCAAGAAAAACGTTAAAATCGGACGAAAAAATTATCTGTACTATGAAATATTGGATGGTTTGCAGAAAGGCGATGAAGTAATCACTTCATCTTACGATCAGTTTAACCAGTACGATCAGGTGGAGATTAATAAATAGCTTAGCGTTTAGAGGTAGGCGTTTAGCGCCAATTAACAAATTAGACAATAATATAACCAGGTCTTGATACCTGATACTAAATACTTGATACTAGAATAATACTTGATACTATGATTAAAATAGAAAATCTGGAAAAAGTTTACAAAACTGAAGAGGTAGAAACCACTGCGCTGAATGGTATTAACCTCCATGTTGGAGCAGGAGAATTTGTTTCCATCATGGGCCCGTCGGGCTGTGGGAAATCTACCCTATTAAATGTAATGGGTTTGTTGGATAAGCCCGAAAGTGGAAGCTACAAATTTATCGATACAGAGCTTTTAACGCTTAACGATAGAGAACGTTCAAATTTCCGTAAAAGAAATATGGGATTCGTTTTCCAGAATTTCAATTTGATTGATGAATTAACTGTTTTCGAAAACATCGAACTACCCTTGATTTATAACAAAATTCCAGCTGGAGAACGCAAGAAACTGGTAAATGAAATTATCGAAAGAATGAATATTGTAAACCGTAGTGGTCACTTTCCACAACAGTTATCAGGTGGGCAGCAGCAGCGTGTGGCCGTAGCAAGGGCTTTGGTTACCAAGCCGAAGTTGGTTTTGGCCGATGAGCCTACCGGAAATTTGGATAGTTCTCATGGTAATGAAGTGATGGAGCTACTTTGCGAACTGAATGAAACCGGAACTACCATTGTAATGGTTACGCACTCCAGTCATGATGCCAGTTTTTCGAACAGAATCATCAACCTGAAAGATGGTCACGTGATTTCTGAAAAGATCAATAAAAGCAGAAACGAAGAGCTGATATAAGGGGAGAAGACTGAAGGTTTTAAGGTAGAAGGTCGAATTATGTCAACCTGTAACCCTCTACCTTCCTACCTTCAACCTCAAAAAGATTTTAGTTTAGTTAATGATAGGTC
>NZ_JBFTQI010000459.1:0-7335 GCF_056398925.1 Pedobacter sp. 01T416_2 | reverse complement strand
GAACAAGCCTGTAAAACAGTTACATTCATTTTAACTTTTTTATGTAACGCATTTTGTTACAATTAATGGTCGCCTTTTAGGCTTCTACACTAAAAAACGCCTAAAAGTGTTAAAAAAACCTTAAAATTTAAGGTTTTTGCACATGTTCATTTAGGGTTCAGGTAGATAATGACCAGATGGTCAAACAGTCTTACAAGCTAACACACGAGAGAACCGATTGCCAATTTTTTAATCAGCGCATTTAAACTGCGATATAGCTCACAAAAGATATTGGTTGTCTTGGGGTTTCTACATTCATAAGTAAAGACTGCAAGCGCGATTTATTGCTATGCTGATACATAACTACTATAAAGAGAAAATTGGATAACATATAATGGCAATAGTAAGTTTTAAAAACGTTTCTACCACGAATAATGAAAAGAATAACTCAATGAAATCTAAATTAATTACAGGTAAGATTTTAATTTTAAGTGCCTTTTTTATGACAGGCACAAGCAGCTTTCTGGCGAAAGCACAACCCGGCCGAAATACCAGAGATGGAATGAAGCAGTTGATAGATGAGCAATTTAGTTTTGCCGCAAAGCAATATAAGGTACTGGCCAAAACTGTTCCGACAAATGTAATGCCGAGGTATTATGACCCAAAGAAAAACAAATTGGTAACCAGTAGCACCAAGTGGTGGTGCAGTGGGTTTTTTTCCGGAACCCTATTATATATTTATGAATATACAAAAGACACAGGTATACTAAGTGAGGCTAAAAACAGGTTAGCGATATTAGAAAAAGAAAAACATTTTACGGGCAATCATGACTTAGGGTTTATGATGTTCTGTAGCTTCGGCAATGCCTATCGCATATTGAAAAACCCAGCATATAAAAATACACTCGACACATCTGCTGCATCATTGGCTACGCGTTACAGACCATCAATTAAAGCAATTCAGTCATGGGATTCGGATGAAAGCTTAGCATGTCCGGTCATTATCGATAATATGATGAACCTAGAACTGCTTTCCTGGGTAAGCGATCACGGAGGTGATCCAAGGTATAAGGAAATTGCCGTTACACATGCCAATACCACCCTTACGAATCACTTCAGGCCTGATTACAGCTCCTATCATGTAATAGATTATGATTTGAAGACTGGCAAGGTGCTAAAGAAGGTAACCGCACAGGGTGCGTCAGATTCTTCAGCATGGAGCCGCGGACAGGGATGGGGCCTGTACGGTTATACCATGATGTACCGCTTTACCAAAGATAAGCATTACCTCAACCAGGCTAAAAACATTGCCAAATTTATACTAAGCCATCCGAATATGCCTGAGGATATGATTCCATACTGGGATTTTAATGCACCTGGTATACCAAATGTTCCGCGTGATGCCTCATCTGGGGCCTTGATGGCATCAGCCCTGCTTGAACTTGCACAGTATTCGGGCAAGGCTGAGCAGAAAACCTATGTTGCTGCAGCAGAAAAAATGCTCCGTTCACTTTCCTCGGATACTTATCGGGCCAGATTGGGCGAAAATGGCGGCTTTTTATTGATGCACAGCACGGGCTCATTTCCTGTAAAATCGGAGGTCGACGTGCCTTTGACATATGCCGATTATTACTTTTTAGAAGCTTTGGCTAGGTATAAAAAGTGGTATCTATAATAAATTACAATTCATTAAAAACAATATTTAAAATTATGGGCAACAGAAGACAGGCATTAAAGAATCTTTTTTTTGGTGGAGCTTTAACCATCGGTATTCCAGGGCGTGTATTGGCCAGTGGTTCAGCACAAGAACATGAAAGAAATAATTTGCCGGTATCGGGTGATAAGGACAGGGCCTACTGGATTAAATTAATGTATAAAATGGTTTATCCAGTACTTTCTAACCTGGCAGATGGCACACTAAAAAAGAATATGCCGCTAGAAAAGTCGTCTGATTATACCAAGCCTGTTTCTACAATCTACGTAGAAATTGTAGGCCGCACCTATGCAGGAATTGCAGCCTGGCTAGCCTTGCCCGATGATGCTACCGATGAGGGCGAATTAAGAAAAAAATTAAGGGGACTGGCACTTACAGGACTTAAGAATGCCGTAGATCCTTCAAGTCCGGATTGCTTACAGTTTAGGGTAGACTATCAGCCCATTGTTGATTCTGCTTACCTTGCCCAAGCCTTTATCCGTGCGCCAAAAGCTTTATGGGAACCGCTTGATGATCTGACCAGGCAGCGAATAATAGCAGAGTTTAAGGCCCTCAGGGTACGTAAACCATTTAATACGAACTGGCAGCTTTTTGGGGCAATTACCGAAACCTTTTTAATGTCCATCGGGGAGCAGTATGATGAAGAGCGGATATTTGGTGCGGTAAAGAAAATACAGGGCTGGTACGTTGGTGATGGCTGGTATAGCGATGGACCAATGTTTTCGTTTGATTATTATAATTCTTATGTAATCCACTCGATGCTGGTTGATACATTGAAAATTTTGTCGGAGCATAAATTAGCTACAGTTGCATCTTATGATCTGGCCGTGAAAAGAATGCAGCGTTATGCCGGACAACTGGAAAGAATGATTTCTCCTGAAGGATTATACCACAACGGGAAGCTTATATATGGCTGCACTTGGGTTTTTGCCATTAGGCCTGTCTGCGGATAACCCTTTTTGGACAGCGCCCGCTGCCGATTGGACAGCGAAAAAAGCCTGGGCGGGTAAATCAATTAAGAATGACCATCATGTAGAATATTAAATCTGTAATGATCAAAATTAGGCCTTTTTCACTTTGCAAAAGACTGGCCAACATGGGAGAAGGCCGATTAACCATAACAAAATTAAACAAGGTACAAACTTATGAAACAAATTGTAGCAATCTTCTTTTTGTTTATTGCATTTAACGCTGGGGCGCAGTTACAAAAGGGCGAATCCAAGCTTGACAATAATACAAACAAAGGGCGTAAACAGACGGCCATGGCAGGGGAGACGTGGTCACCCGATAACGGGGATGGTACATTTAAGAATCCATTGCTGTGGGGCGATTGGGCAGATCCCGATGTAATCAGGGTAGAGGATGAGTTTTATTTTGTATCAACCAGTATGCATTATGTGCCTGGATGCCCTGTACTGAAATCGAAAGATCTGATAAACTGGGAAATGGCCGGTTATGCGGTTGATAAATATGATGAAGATCCACGATATAACCTTCAAGGGGGAAGTATGTACAGTAATGGCTCCTGGGCGGCAACGATCAGGCATCATAACGGATTGTTTTATGTTGGCTTTTGTACCCCGAGCAGAAATGGCGCAAAAGGCAGTTATCTATGTGTGTTGCAAAAGATATCAAAGGGCCCTGGAAGAGGACGATTTTTCCTGAATTAATGTATGATCCTGGTTTGTTCTTCGATGATGATGGGAAGGTATATGTAGCACATGGGCAGGAAAAACTCTTTATAACGGAATTGAATGCTGATGCCTTATCAGTAAAAACACCACAAAAGGAAATTTATAACAACCGTAATTATCCCTATTTGGAGGGATCGCATATGTACAAGGTTAAGGGGAAGTATTATATTTTAGGCACAACCGGTGGGACAAATGGCCGACAGATCTGTTTACGGTCTGACAGTATTTATGGCCCCTACGAATCAAAAGTTGTCCTCCGTGACGATAATCTTTATCCCGGAAATTTTTTGCACCAGGGCGGAATGATGCAGCTCAAAGATGGCTCCTGGTGGTTTATGATTATGCAGGGCCGCGGGGCAATAGGGCGTGTTCCAAATTTAGAACCGGTTACCTGGGCAGATGGCTGGCCGATGTTAGGTGTAAATGGTAAAGGGTAGCTACCTATAAAAAACCTAATGTTGGTAAAAGTTATCCTGTAAAAGTACCTGCCACATCCGATGAATTTAGTCTGCAGTCACTGGGCTTGCAATGGCAGTGGAACCATAATCCAGACCATTCAAAGTGGTCGCTAAAGGAACGGAAAGGCCATATGCGCTTGCATGCCTCATTTGCAAATGATATAACCATGGCGCGTAATACGCTAACCCAGCGTGTTCAGGGGCCAGCTTCTGAAGGGATTGTAGAAATGGATGTATCGGGATTAAAAGATGGTAATATTGCAGGTTTTGGGATTTATCAAAAGYCCCATGCGTATATAGCAGTAAGGAAAGAAGGCAATACAAAGACACTGATTATGGTGAACAATAACAAAGTGATCGATAGCATCAAAAATTTCTCGGCCAATAAAATCTGGATAAAAGCTAATGCCACGCATATCGGTTATAAAGCTACATTTGCATACAGTCTGGATGGAAAGAAATTCATCTCCTTCGGGAATGAACTTAACATGGCCCTTGGTTATAGCTGGACAGCCAATCGCTTTGCGCTGTTAAACTTCAGTACAAAAAAAGAAGGCGATAACGGATATGCCGATTTTAACTGGTTTCACTTTAAAGGAGAAAACCCTCACGCAGAAGAAACAATTAAGACGGATTAATCCCGCAGACCGATGCCATTAAGAAAATAGGATGGTGTATAGAACCTCTGGAATAGGTTAAAAGTTAAGAAAAATGACCGGATAACCAGTTTTTACCCTCATTTCCATTAATAAGAACCCCTTGGTTTTTGTGAATAATATTCAGATTTGGCTATTGTAATCGAAATGATTATTAATAGAATAACCAAATTTAATTTTTAAAATGTATGAGAAAGATTTACCTCTTTGTAATGTGTATGATCTGTGTCTTTTCTGTTTTTGCCCAACAAACGCGTAAGGTAGAAGGTAAGATTACCAATCAAAGTGATGGCACCCCTTTAGTTGGTGCAAGTGTGCTTGTTAAAGGAAGCAAAATTGCTGCTACAACCAATGGCGACGGAAAGTATTTAATCAATATTCCTTCTCAAGAAAATAGCACCCTGATTTTTAGTTACATCGGATACCTAAACAAAGAAATAACCGTAGGTGATAATAGCGTTATTAATTTAGGTCTTGTTGAAGACAGCAAATCATTGAATGAGATGGTTGTAATTGGCTATGGTACACAAAAAAGGGGAGACCTTACTGGTTCTGTATCTTCAGTGTCAATGAAAGATTTACAAAAAGCGCCTGTTCGTTCATTTGACGAAGCTTTAGCAGGTCGTATTGCCGGTGTACAGGTTACCTCATCAGATGGACAGCCGGGTTCGGGAATAGATATTGTAATTCGAGGAAACAACTCGATTTCCCAGGCCAATTCTCCATTGTATGTAATTGATGGATTTCCTATCGAAGATATGAACAATAATGCGATTAACCCGCAGGATATTGAATCTATAGATGTTTTGAAAGATGCTTCGGCAACCGCTATTTATGGAGCAAGAGGTGCTAACGGCGTAATTGTAATTACCACCAAAAAAGGAAAAACAGGGCCTCCGGTATTTAGCTTCGGCAGTTCATTCGGCATTCAAAAAGACATAAAAAGATATACATTACTGGATCCTTACGAATTTGTGAAACTCCAACTGGAATGGGATCCGACACCAGTTTCTACAACAACATTTCCAACACCAACAGAAACCTATTTAACAGGTCCTGGCAAAACATTGGAGGATTATAAAACGGTAAAAGGCATCGATTGGCAAGATAAGGTACTACGTACTGCACTCATGCAAAATTACAATCTCTCCTTAACGGGAGGAACAAAAAAAACTAAATATGCCTTATCAGGTTCTCTGGTTGATCAGGATGGTGTTTTGCTTGCTTCAAACTACACCAGATATCAGGGCCGTTTAGTTATTGATCACCAATTAACCAAGAAGATAAAAATAGGCCTTAATACTAATTACAGTTATTTACGACAAAGTGGTAGCAGCCCGGCGCAAACTATTTATAGTGCTACTTTGAATACGATGTACTCTGTTTGGGGTTATAAGCCGGTTGACGCAGGTGGAGTAGATCCTGATTTGGATGCTCTTTTTGATGAGGATGTTAACCCTGGCAATGATTACCGGGCAAATCCTATTCTTAATTTARAGAACACTTATAGCGTAAATATCGGGCGCAGTTTGATATCTAACGCTTATTTGGACTACGAACTTATTCCTGGCCTGAAGTTTCGTGCATCAGGTGGAATTGTTAGCAATGAAGGAGAAAACCGACTTTTTTATAACAGCAATACCAGCTCAGGTCGCGGTACTAATGGACAAAATGGTAGAATAGATTATCCTAAATCGTTCAATTGGGTCAGTGAAAATACCCTAACCTGGAACAAACAATTTAACAAAAAACACAATCTAAATATTTTAGGCGGGTTCACGCTACAGAAAGGAACCGGCAAAACTTCAGGTAGAGGCGCCAATAAAATACCTGAAGGCCTGGATATTACGAACGGTTTAGACCAGGGTATTGCGTATAGAATTGATTCTTTTGAGTCATTATGGACCATGGAGTCTTTCCTATCAAGGGTAAATTATAATTATGATTCCAGATACCTTTTAACAGCTTCGATAAGAGCCGATGGATCATCTAAGTTTCCTTCAGAGAACCATTGGGGCTATTTCCCATCAGCTGCTGTTGCATGGAATTTTAAAAATGAAAAATTTCTCGTAAACAGCAACCTATTATCTGAGGGTAAATTGAGATTCTCTTATGGCCAAACCGGAAATAACAGGGTAGGTGATTTTGATTACCTGACTAAATATTTTAATCCGGTAGGGAGTGCCTACGCATTCAATAACCAGTATATAGATGGCATAGTTGCAACTAATCTGGGAAACGACAAATTAAAATGGGAAACTACTGAGCAAACCGACCTGGGACTTGATTTAGGATTCTTTAAGCAACGTATCAACCTGACTGCTGAAGTTTACAAAAAAACAACCAATGATTTATTGCTAAGGGCCGATCTTCCTACTTCATCGGGTTTTGCAACCGCCTTTAAAAACGTAGGTTCAGTAGAAAATAAAGGATTGGAACTTACCTTAAGCACCGTAAATATAAAAACACCCGATTTTAACTGGAATACGTCCATTAACATCTCATTTAACAGAGGTAAAGTACTGGGCCTGTCAGACAACCAAACGGAGTTAGCAAGCTATATTTCATGGGATAGCCCCTTTAATACGATCCCGGGTTATATTGCAAAAGTAGGCGGTCCACTTGGCGAAATGTACGGTTTAATTTCTGAAGGAACCTATAAACTCTCTGAGTTTGATCAACCAACACCAGGCAAATATGTGTTAAAGCCAGGGATTGTTACCAATGGTAATTCAGCTAGTCTGATACAGCCAGGTGATGTAAAATACAAAGATATTAACGGTGATGGTGTGGTTACTGCTAAAGATTATACGGTAATTGGGCATGGCTTACCC
>NZ_JBFTQI010000458.1:0-4778 GCF_056398925.1 Pedobacter sp. 01T416_2 | reverse complement strand
AACAAACACCAATTATGCCCAATGTTTTGCCCCAGAGGAGCTGTTTCCAGCTTACATTTTGGCATAGCAGGATCTTTAATGTCCCCGATTCGCGCTCAGCTGAAATGCTGTTGTAACCTAAGAAGAAAATGAGAAGTGGCACCAGGAGTTGCAGTACCATGGCCACACTGATTTCGCCGAAGCGCAACATTCCGTTAGAAAAACCTGCTTCACTAAAATTTACTGTGTTTTGTTTATGCGCTTCTAAAAAGATCGATACACCTGCAAAACTTTCTATCCCAAAATCGAAAAAACTCAGTTCATGTTTCTCGCGAAAGGCAAGGTAACCATAGTGTGCCATCCGGTGTGGGTGTTTATCTGGTTTTGCCAGCCATTGTGCCCTAACCAATTCTTTATAATGCAGGCGCTGATTGTTTTGTGTTTTAAAATTCTGCCAGCCTACATAGGTAGCCAAACCAAGTGATAAACCTAATAAAAGGGTTAAGGCTAAGGTAGCCCTATTGTTAAGGGCGGTTTTAAAAGTTTGTTTGGCTATAGTGCTTATTCTATTTGGCATTATATTCTATAGGTTACGTTAAACATTACATTTCTTGGTGTACCGGGGAAAAGGCGTAGATAGTTTTGTGCGCCAACCCAATAGGTTTTATTTAAAATGTTATTCATATTTACAGCCAGTTGCACTTTAGAACCAGCAGACGAATAATAGAGCGCGGCATCTAACAGGGTATAAGCAGGCAGTACAAAATCTCTGATGTACAAGGGAAGTTTCGTACCACTGTACTGTAAACCTGCTCCAAAACCTATTCCCTTTAGCTTAAGGGTTTCAAAGTTGTAGCGTGTCCATAAGCTGGCACTGTGTTTTGGCGTGTTCTGCACCCTTTGACCAATTAAATCAGGATTAAAATCATCCTTAATAATGGCATCGACATAACTATAACCCGCATTAAACTGCCAGTTAGACCTGATAAAACCAGAGGCTTCGAATTCGACACCGCGGCTGCGTTGGGCACCGCGTTCTATCAGGCGGTTTACATTCAATGGATCATTTGCATTCATCAATAGGTTTTTCTGGTTGATTTCGAATACCGAAATGTTAACCATTAAACTTTTATTCAACCATTCGGATTTTGCACCAATCTCTTTTAAATCACTTTCTAAAGGTTTAAAATTGGTGCCTGCAGGTGGTGGAACAATAACCAGGGTTGAGGTATTACCTTGGGGCTGGTACCCTTGTAAATAGGTTGCGTAAAGGTTAATGTTTGCGTTTATGGCATAGGTAATTCCGGCCCTTGGCAAAAGCTTATGCTGATAAATTTTCTTTTCGGTAGCCAATTTGTAATTGCTGTAATCCTCGTACCACTCTTGTCGTAAACCCAATGTTAAGGTAAGCTGATCGTATTTTATCTGATCCTGTAGATACACTGCATTAACCAAATTATATGCAGCTGGAATTTCTGTTTTGGTAAAAACGTAATCGCTTAAATTTTTAATGGTATAGCTTGGGTTTGCTAGATTAAAGTGCTCTACATTGGGCACTGGTGCATTTATACCATTTACAACCTTAAATAAATAGAGGTCTTTCTTTGTGGGATCGTACCTAGCTGCAATGGTTCCATCTTTTAAACGGTAGCCCTGAGCCGAGTTTTCGCCACCGCCCCGCAGTTTCTGGGTGTTTATTCTATCGTACCCGATTACCAGCTTGTGGATTAAGCTAAAAGTATTGGTGTTTATACTGAAATAGGTGCTTAGATTGTCGGTTCGCCATTTTTGCTGACGCTGAACGGCACGCATGGCTGCTAACGTAGGGATAGGTTGATTGTTTTCATCAACGCCAAAAGCGTTGGTAGTTCTATGTTCTAAAAGATCCTCGCTCCAGTTTTGCTTCATATAGGCCACATTAAATACAATATCCTGTGTGAGGCTATGCGAAAAATTGGTCATCAACATTAAATCCTGGCTGTTAAAACGGTCGTTACTGGCACCCATATTGAAACTGATCGGTGTACTTTTTAGCTCTGTTTTACCAGCAATTGCACCAAAAATAGCCTGTCCACGGTCTAACCTCGAATTGCTGTTGTTCATTACCACTTCTACATTTAAGCTGGTTCGATCGTTCGGGATGTACGAAAAAGAAGGGGCAATCAGGTAACCCTTTCTGTATTGCAGGTCTCTGAAGCTTTTACTGTCTTCATAACCTACATTAAGCCGGTAAAGCAGCGTTTTATCTGTATTTAGAGGGCCTGTAAAATCTAAAGCGCCTCTAATGGTACTGAAACTTCCGGCCGAGAGACTAATCTCTTTGCGATCTTCAGTCAGTGGTTTTTTGGTTACCAGATTAATGCTTCCCCCTGGGTCTACACTCGAAAATGTAGCGCTCGCCGGACCTTTTATTACCTCTATCCGTTCCAGGTTATTGGTCAAAGGCTGGTTAAAATAATATTGGCGGGTACGCATGCCATTAATTATAGCACCCTCTTCGTTCTGGTTGATTCCCCTGATCGAAAATTGGTTGTAATAGCTGCTTTGTGATACGCTGGTTACATTTTTAACCGCATCGGCCAGTACAGCCGCCTGCCTGTCGGCAATTAATTCTTTCGAAACCGAAGAAATAGCCTGTGGGATGTCCTTGTTCAAAGTAGCTGTTTTAGTGGCCGAAAAAGAGTAGTTGCCATAGTATTTTTTGCCATTGGTACCAACCACTTCAACGGTCTGCAATTCTTCGTTGGTGCTTTGCAGCACAATTACATCCAGTTTTAGATCACCAATGCCATTAACGAAGTAAATGCGATTAAAAGTGCTGTAGCCTATGGCACTAATGGTGATGGTATAATTGGCCATTTTAGGTAAAACAACTGAGAAATTACCGAGCGAATCGCTACTTGTATTCAGTTGATCTTTCCCATTCTTAAATTTAATGGTAGCTTTTTGGATAGCTTGGTTTTGGGTATCGATCACTTTTCCACTCACCTTAATCTGAGCAAAAGCGATCAGGCTAAATGTGCTGAAGAGCAATAGCAAACAGAGCGCACGGAAAATAGAAAAGCCTTTATATGTTAAGTACATGAAATAGATTTGTTTTTAAATAGTTTGTAAGTATAATTCCTGAAGATCAGCTGCAGTGATGTCGCTGGCTTTAAGTGTATGGATTAATTCGCCTTGTTTCATAATGCCAATGTGCGAACCCACATTTACTGCATTAAAAATATCGTGCGTAGCCATCAGAATTGATTTGCCTTCGGCAGCTAATTGTTTAACCAATTGGGTAAATTCTGCTGTAGCTTTTGGGTCCAGCCCGCTGGTTGGCTCATCCATTAAAATAATCTTTGCGTTTTTGGCCAGTGCAATAGCGATACCTACTTTTTGACGCATGCCTTTACTAAAGCCCGATAAATGTTTGTAGTTGGCAGCTTCCTGTAAACCACATTGCTTTAAAAAACCGATCAAGCTTGAAGTACCATAGTTAAACCCCGCCAGTTTAGAAAAGTAATCGAGATTTTCGATCGCCGAAAGATTGCTGTAAAGCATAACTACCTCAGGAATGTAGGCCAGATGTTTCCGCCGTTCGTCATCGTGCGAGGAGATTTCTTCGTTGTCGATTAAGATTTTTCCGCTACTGGGCTCAATAAAACCTAAAAATAAATTAATGGTAGTGGTTTTTCCGGCACCGTTTTGGCCCAGCAGGCAAAATACTTCACCGGGATTAACGGTTAAATTAAGCTGATTTAAGGCGCGGTAAGATTGATAATTTTTGGATAATGAAATGGCTTGAAGCATAATAAAATATTGGCGCATACCAAACAGGCATGTGCGTTAAACAGAGTAAATTTGAAGGATATGAAAAGAAACTTCTTGTATGAAGATTAAGCCATTAGGCTAGGTGGGCCTTTATTGGCGCAGCATAAGATGTAAGCAACAGGATGCCTCATGAGGTAAACGCAAGGTTTAATCGTTGGTTTAACTACGCGTAAAGCAAATGTAATAGGAGCAGGAAAATCGAAAAAGTGCGATCGGTGTTTCAATACCTCGCACAATTTACATTTTAGCTTTGCCGAACTCAATTGTTTAAGCAGGTGCGCCTCACTACAGCTTTGCTTGCTGTAACCGGTTTTTTCGGCGCCATGATGGTGAAGGCTTTCGATTAGTGTTGCATTAAGAAATACCGCCAATAGCAATACCGCCCATATACGGGCAAAAATTTCTTTGCGATATGTGTACACTGAATATTTCAATGCAACAAAGTTACATTTAAAAAATTATAAATCAAGTATTGTGTTGTTCTGTTATTGCTGAGTCGGTTAACTATATGTCGTTTCATCAACTGCTGACTAAATATTATTTGTCCTTCGACTCTACTATTATTGATGTTATTTTGTAATTATTTAAATATGAGTGCTTTATGTTGATTTTGTATTTCCGCCCAACTAGGCCTTAGCACCGTATCCTCGTTCTACTTAAATCCGGCCTAACAAATTTTTCGGACTGCACTGCCCAAGCCAATCTACTGGCTTCGAAAGAAAAATTTTCAGCCGGTGTTTTTTGTTTCTTTTTGACATCAAAAAGAAAAAAGCCCGTCCGGCTAGGACTAATAAAACACCCCGTCCTACGGACACCCCTCTGAAAGAGGGGAATAGCATATTGCACAAGACCGATAATTAAATGTCAATTATCTTGATTTTTTATGCAGTAAATTAAGCCTCAGGCTGACATTTCGATTGAGGAATCAGTGTATTTATTAATCGTTTAATCGACTCCAGACTTCGGACTACTGACTCCTCAAC
>NZ_JBFTQI010000457.1:0-6594 GCF_056398925.1 Pedobacter sp. 01T416_2 | reverse complement strand
GTTCTGATCCTAATTATTTTGCCAACACCAACTGGACAGATGCATTGATTAAAGATTATGCTCCTCAACAGAATCACAGCATTAACGTGCAGGGAGGAAGCAGCGATTTTAATTATTATTTTTCTTACGGAAGAGAAAACCAGGATGGCCTAATTGCCGGCGATCAATATAAGTTTGCAAAAAACAATGCCAGGATAAAGCTATCGGCTTTAAAGCTCCTTTCCTTATTGGATGTTGATGTGAATTTGGGTTATTTAGACCGTAACCAGAATCAGCCAGCTGCCGATACTGATGGCGGTGCCGGTGCTATTTATACTGCATTTACCAGTTCACCATTAACACCTGTACGGTTTACTACCGGTACCTGGGGTTATGGCGGTGGATCTAGTAATCCTTTAGCAATTGCTACCGATGGCGGTTTCAATAATTTTTTCTCTAAAGAATTTACTTCCAACATTACGGGAACATTGCACGTGCTTAAAGGTTTGGATCTCAAATCGCAATATGGTTTAATTGCCAGTTCTCAAAAAAGACGGACATTTAATCGGAGGATCGATTATTTCAATCCAGCTACCAATSCCATTATTTACACCACCAGTCCGAACAATTCGCTGAGGGAAGTTGCCACAACTACCACCTTGCAAAATTTCTCTATGCAGGCAGATTACACGCTTAATTTAGACGAACATCACATTAAGCTGCTGGGCGGTTATCAACAGGAGACGTATCGTTTTGATGCCTTCTCAGCAGCTAAAACCAATTTGGTTAGTGATGATGTACCGGTACTGAATATTGGATCACTGAACCCAACGGCAACAGGCGATGCCTATCAATATGCTTTGCAATCGCTTTTTTCGAGGGTTAACTACGATTATGCCGGAAAATATCTGGTAGAGTTTAATATGCGCTATGATGGATCTTCGCGTTATGCGCCTGGAAAAAAATGGGGTGTATTCCCTTCAGTTTCTGCAGGCTGGAGATTTAGCGAAGAAAGCTTTATAAAAGACAATAGCCGGTCCTGGTTTAGCGATGGTAAAATCCGCGCTTCTTACGGATCATTGGGTAATCAGTATGGAGCAGATGGACCAGCTTATTCTGAGTGGTATCCATATATTAAAGTATTAACCAGTGTGGGTACCATGCCAATTGGTAATATCCTGACTACTGGTTTTGCACAGACTATACTTTCTAATCCCTTGTTAAGATGGGAAAAAGCCACGATGCTCAATGTGGGCATGGATCTGGCCTTTTTTAACAACCGACTTACTTTTACCGGAGATATTTTTAATAAAAAGACGGTAGATATACAACTTAAAGTGCCACAGCCTGATGTAATAGGCCTTACCGTTCCCGATCAGAATGCGGGTGCCATATCAAACAAAGGATATGAATTGAGCCTGGGTTGGAACGATAAGATTGGAAATTTTAAATATGGCATTACCGGACAGTTTTTTGATATCAAAAATACAGTTACCGATTTGGGCGGTGTTCCCCCAACCATTGGCGACAGAATCCGTCAGGTAGGGCAACCGCTTGATGCTTTTTATGGTTACCGCACAGATGGATTAGCTCAAGAGACTGATTTTACCAAAGATGCCGCAGGAAAATACGTGCCAAAGTTTCCAGTCTTTGCTGCAGATGCAGGTAAAGTGGCACCTGGCGATCTTAAATACCGTGATTTGAATGGCGATGGTTTGATTAGTGCCGATTTAGACCGTGAGGTAATTGGCGATGCTTACCCTCGGTATAATTATTCTTTCAGGTTAGATGCTGCTTATCATAATTTTGATCTGAGTGTAGATGGACCCCACAAAATACTGGAGGTTCATACCCACGTTTCGTATATAAAGATACCCGCAACACTGGAAGATTGGCCGATTATTGGTTACAGGATGCTGCTTATTTAAGGGTGAAAAACCTGCAGCTGGGTTATACTATCCCTGGAAATTTCTTGCAGAAGATTCACATAGATAGGCTAAGGGTTTACGCTTCGGCCGATAACTTGTTTACCGATACCAATTTCTTTTATGCTTACGATCCTGAATCGCAGGCAACCAGTGGCGGATTATACCCTCAGGTTAAAACGTTCATTTTCGGTCTTTCGATTAAGTTAAAATAAACCACCCATGAAAAATCAAAATCAATATATAAACAGCCGCAGATCATTTTTAAAAGCAACGGGTTTGTTGGGCGGTGCTGCACTGATTCCTTCCTTTTTCTTAGCCAGTTGTAAAAAAGGATTTCTTGATCGTGAACCGCTGGATTCGGTAACCGATATCAGTTTCTGGAAAACAGAAGAACAACTGAAACTGGCTGCAAATGCCTGTTACAGCAATTTAAGAAACAATAATACCATCGCCATGGAAAAAATATGGGCGACAATACCATTTATCCCCCTAATTCAGAATATCAGGCCATTTCTGCAGGTAATTACGATTTTACTTCTGGGACATTAAACTCCGAGTGGGTAAATTTATATGCTGCCATCAGGCGTTGTAACCATTTTCTCGAAAATTACACCAAAGCCACCAATATCAGTGCAACTGCCTTGGCGCAGTATGCGGGAGAAGTAAGGTTTTTAAGGGCTTTTATGTATACTTATCTGATCTTCCTTTTCGGTGATGTGCCGCTAATCTCTAAAACGCTCGATATTGGTGATGAAGAAGTATTTGGTCCACGTAATAAAAGGGCAGAAGTGCTCGAATTTGTTTTTGCCGATTTAGATGCAGCAGCGATTGGGCTTCCAACTGCTTATACTTCTGCTGATCTTGGTCGTATCACCAAAGGTGCCGCATTTGCCTGGAAAGCCAGAGTAGCACTCTTTTTCGAAAAATGGAGCATTGCCGAGGCTGCCGCTAAATCAGTAATGGATCTGAATGTTTATCAGCTATATACAGCTGGTGGTACAGCCAAATGTTATAACGATCTTTTTACCTACAAAGGAAAATTAGCCGCTGGTGCCAACAAAGAAACCATTTTCGCAAGACCAAATGTTGCCGGCGTAAGTGTGCACAATACCAGTCGCGAAATTCAGGTGCCCGATCAAACGAGCCGCTACTCACCAACCAAATCGTTGGTAGATAGTTATTTATGTACAGACGGACTTCCGATAGATAAATCGCCATTGTATAGCGAAAGCACTTATGCTGATATCTTTAAAAACAGAGATCCACGTATGAACCAAACCATATTAACACCTGGTTGGGCTTGGGGCGGACAAGATGATGGTGATGCCGATGCCACTACAAATCCGATATTTAATACTCCTAAATGGAACGCCGATAAAAAGGGTTGTATAACAGGAACTGGGTTTTACTTTAGCAAATACGTAGAAGTTGCTGCTGTGGGTACGGTAAGCCAGGACTCGAACGATATCCATCATATCCGTTATGCAGAAGTACTGCTTACTTTAGCAGAGGCGAGGTTGGAGCAAGGTACACTTACCCAAACTGATATTGATAATACCATTAATAAGTTGCGCGACCGCGTGGGAATGAAACGAATGGTAATTACCGAACTTGTGGCAGCTGGGTTAGATTTAAGAACCGAAATCAGACGCGAAAGAAGGGTTGAACTTGCACTTGAAGGACAGCGCTATTACGACATACTCCGCTGGAAACAAGGCGATTTATTGGCTCAGGATGTAAAGGGCATGAAGAAAAGTTTGGTTGAAAGTTTTAACCAGCAATATGTAGCTACCATTGCAACAGATGCAAATGGGTATTTTGTGGTAAACACAGGTAGAAAATTTGTTGCTCCTAAAAATTATCTTTGGCCAATTCCAATTACACAATTGCAACGCAACCCAGTACTGGGACAAAATCCAGGCTGGTAACTAATTTAAGAGGTTGTATCATTAATGTAGAACTGTCATCTTTGGGCCTATCCACTTTATCAGGAAGTTCAACAGAGATGGATTCGAATCGAAATTTAAATTTTATGATACAGCCTCTTTTTATTTATTAATTTAACCCAATATGAAATTATACTCTTTTTTAATACTAAGCATTTGCCTTTTGGGCGCTTGTTCACCTAAGATCAACGGACAAGCTGAATCAAAGCGCAGTAATGTACTGCGTGTCATGTCTTATAACCTTCACCATTGCAACCCTCTATCAAAAGAGAAAGAAGGCCTTATTGATGTTGATGCCATTGCCAAAGCGATAGTACAACAAAAACCTGATCTTGTGGCTTTACAAGAAGTAGACGTGAATACCAAAAGATCGGGCACTATTAACCAGGCCGCTTTGCTGGCCACCAAATTGAAGATGAATTTTTATTTTGGTAAAGCGATAGACCATGATGGGGGTGACTATGGCGTAGCTATTTTATCTCGCTTTCCTTTATCTGCACAGCAGACTTTTATGTTGCCTAAAAATAACGATGCCAAAGCAGAACAAAGGGTTTTGGCCATTGCAACTGCCGAAATTGCCAAAGGAGTTTTTATCCGTTTTGCTTCTACCCATCTTGATGCGCAACGCCCGGAAGATAACCGTATCCTTCAAGCTAAAGAGATTAATCGGTTAACAGCAGAAGAAACCCTGCCGTTAATTGTTGCAGGTGATTTAAACGCCGATCCAAGTTCAGAAAGCATTAAAATATTCGATTCTAATTTTACCAGAACATGTAGCAATTGTGGTTTTACCATTCCTGTGATCAACCCGCGGAAAACAATTGATCATATTGGCTTTAAAACAGGAAATCCTTTTAAAATTGTTTCGCACGAGGTAATCCCTGAGCGTTATGCCTCAGATCATTTGCCCATCGTTGCTGTGCTCGAACTGAAAAAATAGTGGAAACCACTCGATTTACCCTATCTCTTTTTT
The DNA here is from genome assembly GCF_056398925.1 of Pedobacter sp. 01T416_2. Taxonomy (NCBI): domain Bacteria; kingdom Pseudomonadati; phylum Bacteroidota; class Sphingobacteriia; order Sphingobacteriales; family Sphingobacteriaceae; genus Pedobacter; species Pedobacter sp. 01T416_2. The sequence goes on along the minus strand of NZ_JBFTQI010000457.1, from coordinate 1,768 downwards.
AAAGCAGGAGGTATGCTAAAAGTGGATTTTTTGTCGGCATCTTTAAAGTCTACTTCCATAAAGTAGCGCTTTTGTTTAATGATGTAATTTTCTATAAACCACAAAATATCAGGCAGGTTTTCAACCATTGGTGATCCTGCTATTTCGTGTCCCATACCTTGTACATACTGAAAATAATATGGATACCCATTTTTTTTGAAGGTGCGTGCCAGGTACTTGGAGCCAAAAAAGCCCCTGTTAAGTAATCTCACTTTGTTATAGGGTACAAGTTTATCGGCTGTGCCATGAAAAAGCATTGTAGGTGCTGGTGGCATAGCATATTTTGGCGCACCATGATAACTTAATATTGCCCCGGCAAAAGAAATTACACCTTTGTATTGAAAATGCTGTGGGAGTTTAGCCGATAATGCTGTCGCATTCCGCTTGTTATAGTCGGCATGTAGTGCAGTAATAGCGCCCGCACTTGATCCCGATAGGATGATCATAGCCGTATCGATACCGAGTTCTTTTGCATTTTTAAGCAGATAAGCTGTTGCTTCGAAAACATCAGTCGTAGCCGTATCAATAGCAGCTTTTAAATTTGAAGTATTAAAGGGACTGGGAAATTTCTTTCCTTTAAGGCCTAATCTATAATCAACAGACACTACTTTAAAACCATGCCCTATCAACGTATTAAAGTATTGGTCAAATAACTTACTGTCTCTGTGGCCCATTACAAAGCCACCACCAAATACAAAAAGTACTGTTGGTTTAGTTTCTGTTATTTTACCACTGTAATAAATATCTAACTTTAGTGCGCCTGAATCTGTTTGCGAAAATATTTTAGTATCTACATGATATTTTTTATCCTTGAGTACAATCTGCCCAATTGAGGATAGAGAACTGAATAAAAGCGTGAGGAACAGCAAGCTTAGCGGATATACTTTGTTATTGGGCATCATCTATTTTTTAGGAAGAGGTTCGCTATTAGCCAAATGTAATTGGCTTTGATTTCTAAGCTAATTTATTGCATTTTCAGCTCAAGTGCAATTAAATACACCATATTCTACACTATGGATTAATTTAAAACATTAATTTAATCGGTTATAATTGCAACTGCACTATTTTTTGTAGCCGTTTAGCCTAAATAACAGAATGTTTTTGCAAATAACGCCGTTTCTGAAAATAGGTGTAATAATCGGTGCTTTGTTGTCTTTAAATTGCGATTTAATAAAGTTTAAACTGTTTTCATCGTAGAGATTAGAAGGAACAATGTAATATGCATCGTCACCAGCAGTTAATTTAGGTTTAGTTTGGTTCGACCAATAATACTGGTGAAGATCGAAGATTTCCCCTATGCCATAAGTATGTAAACCCGTTTTGGCGCAGACATAAAAATCTAAATGAGCAGCAGGAAACCACTTTGTAATTACCATAGTATGGGTCGTCTTATTCTTTTTGGATGATTTATCCACACGGTAAATAGAATCAATTATTCTTGATGTTTCTTTCCAGCCGTATAAATCTAAGGTGGGGTCGCCCGTACCCAAATGCATGGGGTCTTTTCGCGGAGAAAATGTGCCCTTGTAAAAATTAATTGCGATGAGACCTGCACATACCACGAACAGGAAAAACAGCATACCAGCACTAATAATGGCTTTTACTTTTGATAAGGTAAAGGATTCCAGTTTCAATGCCGAAAGGTATATTAAACAGCTATAGGCCGGRCCAGACCAATGGGGTAATGTATCTCTAAAAATTGAAAGAAAAATCAGCGTAGCAATAAGTG
>NZ_JBFTQI010000456.1:0-4804 GCF_056398925.1 Pedobacter sp. 01T416_2 | reverse complement strand
TCCAACGGGTATCCTTCAAGCCTGAAAGCTCCTGGTTTTCGTTTGCCCAGGTAACAACCTGTTTAATCGAATCTACGTGCGTAGTTTCAGCACCTGCTGCATTGGCAATTAGTGATGCCRCACCAGTATAAGCGAAAAGATTTAAAACTTTAGGCTGTGGCGTTTTAAATTTTTTAATCGATGAAGAGATGAAATCCCAGTTTACTGCCTGCTCAGGGAATACGCCCACGTGTTTAAAAGAAGTTAAACCTAAGCGGAGTTTAATGGCCACTTCATCATTTTTATATTCTACATGCCAACGATCAGGAATAGATTGATTTTTCTTTACCCATTCGCCAGAAGTAGCCGAACGGCCCCTGAAAGTAATGTTGGCCGTTTTTTTCCAATCCTGTTCTGAGTATGTTTTTTTCCATACCGCCTGTGGTTCAGGACGGATAAGGGTTACATTTCCAAAACGTTCTAATTTTTCAAAATCCCCGCAATCAATCAGTTCATAGTCTTTCCAGTGGGTTGGGGCAAGTAATTGTATCATGTATTTAAAATAACTTTAAATTTGGATAGCTTTTGATGTATTGATCATCAGTTATCAGGGTTAGATCATTTGCTAGTGCCTGTGCTATAATAAGTCTATCAAATGGATCCTTATGTATTAATGGTAATGTAGAATAAGTAGTAAAGTCATCTTTAGCAGGCTGAAGAATTTTTACTCGGTACTTATCAAGTAATTCATAAATTGAGTTAATATCGTCTTTTAACTTTAGCTTTCCGATATTAGTCTTTATTGTAATTTCCCAAATGCTTACAATGCTAATATATTTTTCTGTTACAGGATTGTTTATGATCTCTATAATCTTTTTTGAAATTGAGTTATCTCCATTAATAAAGAATAGGAATATGTGTGTATCAAGCAAAAAACGCATTACATATAATCCTTGAGATCATCCAATGGTTCGTTAAAATCATCAGAAATATAAAGAATTGTACCTTTGGCAGCGCCATATAAGCTTTTTGGCTCTTCAACAACATTTGCTTTTTCACTTGCCGATTTAGGAAAGCTCTTCGAATGTTTAGCTTTTAAAAAATCAATAAAATCTTCTACCTCGTTTACCATGCTTTCTGGTAAGGTTTCCAATTTGTGAATGATATTTTTTGTAGCCGTTGTCATAACTAAACAAATATAAGAATTTTCTTAAAACTTATCTTTTGCTGCCTTCATAAAGCGGCTGGCGAATACGAAATCGTTTAATTCTTTAATATCAGTATGTGCAATTTCTTTGTTGCTGCCTTCCCAGAATTTTTTTCCTTCGTGTAGGAATAAAATATAGTCGCCAATACCCATAACCGAGTTCATATCGTGTGTTACTACAATAGTAGTGGTTTTGTATTCTTCGGTAATTTCCTGAATCAACTCATCAATTACGATGGACGTTTTTGGATCTAAGCCTGAGTTCGGCTCATCACAGAACAGATACTTCGGGTTCATAGATATAGCACGTGCAATACCCACACGTTTTTTCATTCCGCCCGATAATTCTGCCGGGAATAATTTGTTTTTACCTGCAAGGTTTACCCGTTCCAAACAAAAATCAACTCTTTCAAGCTTTTCTTTTCTGCTCTGATCAGTAAACATGTTTAAGGGGAACATGATGTTTTCTTCAACAGTCATACTATCGAATAGGGCAGAACCTTGAAACAACATACCAATTTCTTTACGTACTTCGATCCGTTGCTCGTAGGTCATCGGCGTAAAATCGCGGCCATCGTACAATACCGAGCCCGAATCTGGCTGATGCAAACCAACCATGCATTTCAATAATGTTGTTTTTCCTGATCCGGAGCCACCGATAATCAAATTGGTTACCCCTTCTTCAAACTTTCCAGAAATGCCTTGTAATACATCATTTCCGGAGAAAGATTTATAAATATCTTTAATTTCGATCATTACAATAAAAGTTGAGTAACTAAATAATCGCAAACAAGAATAGAGATACAGCTAATTACAACTGCTCTTGTACTGGCCTGCGAAACTTCTAAAGCACCACCACGAACATAAAAACCTTCGTAAGCTGGAACTGATGTAATAATGAAACCAAATACAAATGCCTTTACCAAAGCAACCGTGATGGTGTAAGGATTAAAATCAGTTGTTATACCTTGAATATATTCTGCAGGAGTAACAGCACCCGAAATAGAACCGCCAATATATCCACCGGTAATACTTAAAAACATAGAAATGATTACCAGCATGGGTACCATGGTTATGCCCGAAATAATTTTAGGAAGGATGAGGTAGCCAGGTGCATTTATACCCATAATTTCTAAAGCGTCAATCTGTTCAGTAACACGCATCGAACCAATTTCTGATGAAATGGCCGATCCGATTTTTCCTGCCAGTACAATTGCACTAATGGTTGGGCTTAACTCTAATATACTCGAGTCGCGGTTTACAGAACCGATAATTGTTTTTGGAATAAAATCACTAACCAACTGGAAAGCAATTTGTAGCGTCATTACTGCACCAATAAAAGTAGAGATGATAGCAATTAAACCTAAAGAGCCTACACCAACATAATCCATTTGTTTGGCAATTTCTTTTAGGTATATTTTCAGTTTTTCCGGCTTTCTGAATACAGACTTGAGTAGCAGGATGTATCTGCCGAAATTGGTAAAATTCATTCCGTATGTATTTGCTTAATTTAAATGATCGTTCTATACTACTACAAAGAAACAATAAAAATTTGGAGCACTTTGCTAATTGTAAAAATATTCGTGGTTTTGAATATAAATATGGTTTTTTGTTAACAAAAATTAAACCATAAATAAATGAAAGCTGTAATAACCGGAGCAACTAAAGGAATTGGTAGAGCTATTGCGACTAAATTAGCCCAAAATGGGTACGATTTAGTTTTGGTAGCAAGGGGTTTAGATGAACTTGACAGGCTTCGACAGGAACTAACCCCTTATGGGAATGCTATTTTTACGCAGACAGCAGATTGTTCTGTTAAAGAAGAAGTGTATGCTTTTTTAAATTCGACTGCTATAAATCTTGATCAAGTAGATGTTTTAGTAAATAATGTGGGGATCTTTTTGCCTGGCAGCATGCTCGATGAGGATGACGAAACTTTCGAAAAACAGCAGCATATAAATACAAATGCCTGTTATTACATCAGTAAATTTTTTGGAAAAAAAATGCGCTCAGCTAAGCGAGGCCATATATTCAACATCTGTTCGGTGGCCAGTAAAGCACCTGTAAAAAATGGAGGCAGTTATAGTGTAACAAAAGCAGCGATGTTAAGTCTTAATCATGTATTGCGGCAAGAGTTAGCACCTCACAATGTTAAAGTAACTGCATTTTTGCCAGGTTCTACTAAAACTTCATCCTGGGAAGGAACAACAATTCCGGATGAAAAATTTGTACAGCCTGAAGATATTGCAGAAACTTTGTTTACCATTTTAAACTTAAGTAAAGGGGTAAATGTAGACGAGGTTTTGATTACTCCGCTTGATTTTTAAACACAAAATGAACAACGTTATGGAAAAGAAGCTTTTTAGAAACGAACACGATAAGATGATTGCCGGTGTAGCTTCGGGACTTGCAGATTATATGCAGGTGGAGGTTACCATAATTAGATTATTGTTTGCATTATCGGCTATATTTATGGCTGGAGGTGGCTTAGTTGCCTATATAGTAATGTGGATTATTGTTCCGGTTAATAATGATCCGGCAGCAAGATTTTCTAAATTTAACGATTACTTTGGCAAGAAAAACCCAAATGCACAACCCTTTGGAACTGCCGATCCTTTTGCAGGACCAGCGAACCAAGGAAACCAGAATTGGACACAACCTGTTGATGGTGGACAAAAAACGCCTTTCGAAACACAGCCCGATTTCAATAAATTCAATAAATCTAACGATACTGGTCGCACCATAGGCGGATTAATATTGCTAGTAATAGGATGTTTTTTCCTGATGCGCGAAATGGATTTTATACCCGACTGGTTTAGTATCCACAATTTATTCAAGTACATGTGGCCATTGATATTTATTGCCTTAGGTGTAAGTATTATAGCTAAATCAAAAAGAAAGAATGACTGGGCTGCTTTTCAGAACCAACAGGAGGCTGAACAACAAAAAGAAGCTGAACAACAAAAAACAGCTGATTTTTCTGAAACTATTGTAGAAAATGAACCTACGGCACCAGCTAACAAAGATGATAATTCAACATCCGCTAACCCTCAAGTATAAATAGAATGAAATTAGATAGATTAATTTGGGGTATTATCCTGCTTTTTATTGGCGGTGTACTTCTACTCGAAAACTTTGATGTAATCAACTTTTATTGGCGCAACGTTTGGAGCTTTTGGCCAGTGTTCTTAATTATAGCAGGTTTAAATATCCTGTTCAATAAAAACAACTCGCAAACAGGTAGTATCATTTCTATTGGCGTTTTAGTAGTGGCTTTGTCGTTCCTTTTTTACAAAGGACAGCAAGTACCCGAGCATGGTAACTGGTGGGGGCACCATTTCAAAAAAGATATCGATGTTAATATCGACCATAATGATGGCGACAACGACGATGATGATGACGATAGTGATACCTCATATAATCACTTAAGTTTATCTGAGCCATTTGTAGCTGCAGATAATGCGAAAAAAACAGTACTAAATATTTCCGGAGGTGGCATTTCATTTAATCTTGATGGTGAAACAACCGAGTTGATTAATGCCGACGTAAAGAAAAGACATGGTAACTTCTCTTTAAAGAAATTGCTTACCGATAGCGCTATCGTACTTACTTTCCAGA
>NZ_JBFTQI010000455.1:0-4817 GCF_056398925.1 Pedobacter sp. 01T416_2 | reverse complement strand
CCTTTAGAAATCGATAAACCTTTGTTGCTGCTGATGGAAACCACAGGAAGGGCATTTACCGTTACCATGGCTGTTCCGGTTTGCGTTTGGGTAGCATAGGTATCAGTCACGCTTACTAAATTGTAGGTAAATGTACCTGTTGCGCTGGTTGGTACGCTAACCGTTGCCGTAGTTGAGCTTGTGCTTACCGTGCGGTTACTACCACCATTTACCGTATAAGTAAAGGTATAAGGTGCTGTGCCAACCGAACCTGTGAAGGTAATGTTTGGTGATGAACCGAAGTTACATACGGATGTATTACCTGCAATGGTGGCTACTGGTAAGGGACGAACCGTTACCGTGGTTGAAACATTTTGCACCTGAGCACTAAAAGCATCGGCAATGTTGGTGATGGTGTAAACGAATGTGCCCACCACGTTAGTTGGTGCCGTTACTGTTGCGGTATTGCTTGTTGCCTTCAATGTTTGGCTGCTACCGCCATTGATGTTATAAGTGAATGTAAACGGTGCTGTGCCTGCAGTTGCCCTAAAGGTAATTACCGGAGCAGTGGCGTTTTGTGGAACAGCAACACTGGCACTTAGTGCGGCAACCGGTTTGGCATTAATATGAAGATTGGCAGCATTGTAGTTGATGGTGTAATTGCTACTTAAAGCCAGCGTTCCCTGCTGAATGGCGTAATCGCCTGCGGTTTCGCCCGTCACACGACTTAATGCTCCTGTAAAAGCATCGGTACCAATTAATGCAGGGCTAGAAACATAAGTAAATGCGGGATCAGCTGTTCCTTCTAGCTTGCTTTTGGCGTCTGCGGTTACCGTAATGGCCTTAGGGGCAATGGTTAATACCTGTTGTTTGGCAACTGCCGGGTTAAAGAAAGTATCGCCCGGTTGATTGGCCGTAATGGTTACGGTACCTGCTTTTACAATGTGGATATCGTTATTGCTGATGGTGGCAATATTGGTATCGCTGCTGGTGTATTCGATGTTAATGGCCGTATTGTCGCTCGTAGCCCCTGCAACTAAATCAGGGTCGCCATAAGTAGCCGTTCTGGTGGCAGTAAAGGTAATGTTCTGGTCTTTCTTAACGGTTGCATCATCCCTGGTGTACCAGATGGGGGAGGTAATGATCCGGCTTCCGTCTGCCTCTACAATATCAGCATAATAATAACCTGTGGCCAGGTTGGCCAAGGCATTATCGGTATAGGTTAAACTTGCGGTTGGGCTAGTGGTTAATTCTACCGGATTGGTACCGCTTCCAGGTGTTCCGTATAAAATCCGGATGCTGGTTACGGCACTTGTGGTAATCGAACTCACCGAGATCTGTGGTGCACCGGCGGTTTTGAATACACTGCCTACAGGTTGTTTATTGATGGTGAAAACGACTTTCGCGGCCGAATCTTCTGAAGCATAAAAACGCATCTTTTTAATGGCATCCAATAAATCGTTCTCGGTAAGGGCAGGAGCCAATACCACCAACCTTGCACGGGTGTGCTTACCAAAGGTTAAATTGTGGTTATCATGATCGATGGTTGCACCAAGGTGATAACCCTTAGCCAGCATGCGGTTATAATAGCTTAAATAACTCATTGAGCTGGCGGGATCGGAATAGGTAACATTGGTCGAAAATGCAGGACCACTTTCTAAGGCCGCACCTACAATGGCGCTATCGGCACTTAAATCGTAAGTGGCCGAGATGTTGTTAAAATCGGTAGTATTGGGGTGAGCCAAAGTAGCTACGGCATTTAAACCATGGCGGTTAATGATCCTGAATAAACCCGCAGGGCCGGTATAAGTACTTTTAGGTACATAAATCTGGTTTTCGCCGGGCTCCCAGCCGATCAGTGAATCGATACCGTACACAATTACGTGTCCGCCGCCACTGATTACACCCCATTCCATACCGTGCAAAGCAACGAAAGTAGAAGTGGTTGCATTTTTGGCTGCAATGATACCCGGTTGCCAGTTGGCCAATGACATGCCGGCCTGGGTATGGTTATGCTCTGATATCCCAAGGAAATCGAGGTTCATCGCCGTTTTGGCAAAAGCATAATCATCCTCTGGTTTTTTGGTTAAATCGTCTTTATTTCCGTCAGAATAACTGCTGTGACTGTGTAAGTTACCATAATAGAAATTGAGTTTGTTTACATCTAGGATACCGGTTTTAAAGTTCCCTAAAAGGGGCTGTGTGGTTAAATATAAAGGGCCACCGCTGCAAGCACTGTTTACCGCATAGGTGAAAAAGTAATAATTGGTGTTCTGGGTTAAACCATTTCTGATAAATGAAGTGCCCGTTCCTCTTTTCACCACGATACCACCACCTAAAGCATCGCCAACATTATAAACCGTTTGGTTTACCGGTGCTGCGGTTAAGGTATTGCTGGTACTCATCACCACCAGGTATTCATCAGCTGCGCTGGTGGCGGTGAAAGAAGCCTGGATAAAGTTATAGTTAGCAGAAGTAATGGTAAAACCTGTAGGTTGTGCCGTTGGAGTGGCACAAGGCAATAAGGTTTTAGTAGTTTGTGCTGCGGTTAAAATATTGGTGGTTAAATATTTCGGTCCGCCGGTACAAGAAAGGTTGTTTAACGGAACAATAAAATAATTGTAAGTAGTAGAACTGTTTAAATTGTTATCGGTAAAAGTATTGTTTACAATTTTATTGATTACCGTGCCCCCACCAAAAGAAGAACCAATGGCATAAGCGGTACCATCAACCGGAAGCGCGCTTAAGGTGGCATTTAAACTTCTGATGATCAGGTATTCGTTGGCATCAGCCGATTTAGTGAAAGTAGCGGTGATACTGCCTGTGGTTACAGCGCTAAAAACCAACGCGGTTGCAGGGCTGCTTGGTGCGGCGCAGGCAGGTAAGTTAGGTGGGAAATGTACACCCAATCTATTGGCATCGTCATCATCAATGGCATTTTGAACGGTAGCCAGTGGTGTTCTGGTCCAATCGTCGTCTACATAAGTAGGACTAGGTGCGGTTACATTCAAACTTCTTACATAAGAAACATCTTTGGCGTTAACCCCCTGACCGAAAGCATCGATAATGTTGTTGTTGGCATCTAAAAGGGCCACACCATCGTTACCGTTAAAGTTGATTACGGTGTTGCTGTTCAGTATAGCACTAGCTGGGGTTAAATATGGAACTTCGCTCGTGCTGTTGCCCGTGTTGCCCAAAAGTACGGAGCCATGGGCCGGGATGGTAAAGTTTAAATTTACTGTTTGCGAAGGTGTACCAGTGATGTTGATGTTACCCGCGTCGCCCGAAATATTGTATAAAGCTAATTTTAACTGTGGTGATGCGGTATTGATCGGGGCATTGCTCAGGTTGGTTAATTCGATCCATTTGTTTACAGAGGTACCTTCGTAATATTGGCTGATGATTACGGGTGCGCTTACCAAAGGAGGATTAGCAGTGGTAGCATCTACCGCGGCAACTGTGGTTTGTAAATTGCCGGCTGCATCCTGTGCCACAACATATAAGGTATAACCAGTACCGATTGTTAAACCGGTGATGGATGCACTGGCATCGGTGTTGGCCGTGTTGGCAAATGATCCAGATTTTAAAGCTGCAGCTCCGCTTCCATCCTGTGCGGCTTTCACCTGTGCAGGTGTTGGAGCGGTTCCACCCGAAAGGGCTAGCACATAATAAGTGGTACCTGCTTCGTTAATGTTGTTTGCAAAAGCTACCGAGGTAGTGGTAACCGTTGTTGTTTTGGGATAAGTGGCTGCGGTTACCGGTGGGGTAACGTCTGCCAAACCCAGTGTTGTTACATTTAGGAGCGTAACCGAAGTTTGTAAATTAGGCGTGCTGGCACCATCTTCTGCCACCACGTACACCGCATAATTTGTAGTTGCGGTTAACCCGGTAATGGATGTACTAACATCTGTATTGGCTGCATTGATCAAAGCGCCAGATTTAATGGCTGCGGTACCACTCCCGTTTAATCCAGCTTTTACCTGTGCAGGTGTTGGTGCTTGACTGCCTGATGCGGTAACAACATAATAAGTTTTACCCGGCTCATCGATATTATGGGTAAGGCTAAAAGAGGTTGAGGTAATATTTGATGTTTTTGGGTATAAGGCCGTATTTACAGGAGGGGTATTGTCAGTACCAGAAACTGCAGATCCAGAAATAACTACATCATCTATACTAAATGTACCTCCGGCAGCTTCGGCATTGTAACCATAAAAACGGAAGGTAGTTGCTGTAGAAATGCTGGTAAAGCCTGTTAAGGTAATGGTGCTGCCAACCTCAGCAGCTGTTGCTGCATCCAGTACCTGAAATATGTTTCCTGTTACAACCTGAAGATCTGTATTGGCGGGTGATACAGTGGCTGGTAAGTTAGCTGCATAACTGTCTTTGCTCGATCGTACACTGTATTGCCTGATCCCGGTTCCTGAACGTTGCAGGGTGAATTTAATCCCCGTAATGTTTAGGGTGTAACCTGTAACAGGCGTGATGGTTACTTCGTAATACTTGGTTAAATCTATTGTGCCGGTAAAAACATCACTGGCATTGGTTGCGCCTGTAGGCTGACTGGTGAAAGAAAACCTTACAGTTGCGTTAGGGTTTGCGGAAACAGCTCCATTAGCCGTAAAAGAACCGAAAGTAACTCCGGTTGCAGTTGGAACCGGGGTAGGGTCCGTTTTACCTGTAGTGGTAGAAACACTACTGAAATTGTAGGTTCCATTAAAACTTTGGGCAAACAACGAAGTTGCCAAAAGCATTGTAAAACATAATAGTAAAAGTTTTTTCATATAAGTTTTTTAGGGATATGAAATGATGAATTAATCTTTTTGAATAAGTTAGCGAAG
>NZ_JBFTQI010000454.1:0-4819 GCF_056398925.1 Pedobacter sp. 01T416_2 | reverse complement strand
TTTCTACCTTTCTATCTTCTTCGGTATAGGTAATGTTATGGGGAATAGTAAAGTACTCGCGATCTGCGTTTTGTTCAACTGTACCAACTTCTTCCAGTAAATCAACAAACTGGATAGAACTCCCGTCCATAATCGGGGTTTCGGGTCCGTCTAATTTAATCAGTACGTTATCAAGGTCCATGCCCACTAACGATGCCATTACGTGCTCTACGGTGCTCACGCTGGCGCCATTTTGGGTAAGTGTTGTTCCACGTGAGGTGTCTGTAACGTTATCTGCATCGGCTTCGATAATCGGGTGGCCATCTAAATCAATACGCTGAAATTTAAAGCCATGATTTTCGGGGGCCGGGCAAAATGTTAAAGTAACATTAGCGCCTGTGTGTAAACCAACACCAGATGCTGATATTTCTTGTTTAATCGTTTTTTGTCTAACGTTCATTGTGTATTGTATTCTTTTCCAGTTCAGCTGTAAGCTTTTTCAATTCCTGTTCGAGCGCGTTTATTCTTTTTTCTACATCGGGAAGATGTTTGAAAATTACTGAGGCACGCATCCAGTTGCGCAATGGTTGCGCCGGACTACCGTGCCATTGTTTATTTTCTTCTGTAATATTAAAATTGATACCGGCCTGTGCGCCAATTTGAGTGCCCTTAGCTAAGGTTAAGTGCCCGGCTATACCAACTTGCCCGCCAACAACACTGTTAGGGCCAATTTTTGTACTTCCTGATATGCCCGACTGTGCGGCTAAAACCGTGTTCTCGCCAATCTCTACATTGTGCGCAATCTGGATCAGGTTATCGATTTTTGCACCTTTCTTTACAATTGTTGATCCCATTGTTGCACGATCTACAGTTGTATTTGCGCCAATTTCTACGTCATCTTCGATTATAACGTTTCCAATCTGAGGGATTTTATTGTAAGTGCCGTCTTTTTGCGGGRCAAAGCCAAAACCATCGCTTCCGATAACGGTATTGGAATGAATAACAACCCTGTTGCCGATTATTGAATTGTGATAAATTTTTACACCGGGGAAAAACGTACTGTTTTCACCGACTTTAGAATTCGCACCGATAAAGGTTTGAGCATTTATTTTACAGCCATCTGCAATTTCTACATTTTCGGCTACATAGGCAAAAGCATCTATAAATACGTTTTTGCCAATTTTCGCTGTAGGGTGAACAAATGCAAGTTTATCAATTCCAGATTGTGCAGTCTGGGCATTAACGGCTTCATTATATTTATCCAACAAGATAGTAAAAGCACTATATGGATTTTCTACACGTATTAATGTACTGGTATATGGTTGCGTAGGGGCGAAATCCTTTGATACGATAACGACTGACGCCTGAGTGGAATACAAAAAGTTTTCGTACTTAGGGTTCGAAAGAAAAGACAAAGAGCCTTCCTTTCCGTCTTCTATTTTAGAAAGTTCGGTAACGGCTACATCAGGGTTACCATCAATGGAACCGTTTAGAAACTGACTTATCTGCGTGGCAGTAAATTGCATCGTACAAAGGTATATGTTAAATTGATATGAACAAAAAAACCTGCTCGGGTTAAACTGTGTATATTTTACACAATAATAAGACTTAAAACGGCACTAAAAGTTAAATATTTTGTTAAATAACCTTAAATACCTCTGGGGTAACAGAGGATATATTTCTCTACAGTTTTTTGCAGCGACTCGAGATTAGACAAATCAGACGCCTTCGCAATATCAACAATATCGTTATTTTTCATCAAAATCTTGATATTTCCAACCCCAGCGTTATATGCGCGGTTTTGAATCGAATCGGTAAAAACAAAATACCTTGCTTCCTCGGGTTTGATTTCTAATAAATTAACAGCCGCATCCTGTAAAAAATTTATGCGGTCGAGATTGGCCATTTCGTTGCCCATTTCTACCTTATAAAGATTTCTGGAAGTAAGCATTTTACATAACGTAGACAAAATTTTATCGGGATGTTTGGCCCAAACCTTAACTGCGGCATAAATGTCCTGATCATCCAGGTTGGTAAAATGCTCGAGATTTTCGTGTTGAGAGAAGAAATTGGCCTCGTTGATATCGTTTTTTAAGAAATAATTCAATGATGGTGAAGCAAATAAATCGGCTCCAGCGGCTGATAGTTCTTTTGCACGCTCTAATAGCTTTACCAAAATCATCTCGCCAGCAATAACGGTTTTGTGCAGATAAACTTGCCAGTACATCAGCCGGCGGGCAATTAAAAATTTCTCGATAGAATAAATGCCTTTCTCCTCAATCACCAGATCATCATCGTAAACGTTAAACATCTTAATAATCCGATCGAAACTGATTACGCCTTCGCTAACACCCGTAAAAAAGCTATCGCGGTTTAAATAATCCATTCTGTCGAGATCTAACTGACCGGAAATCAGTTGATGAAGAAACTTTTTAGGGTAGGTGCCATTAAAAATTTCGATGGCATGGGTTAACCGGCCTTCAAAATGCACATTTAAATCACGCATTAGTTTTGCCGAAATATCTTCGTGCCTAATTCCAGTTACTAAAGAATGTTCTAATGCGTGCGAAAAAGGGCCATGGCCGATATCGTGCAGTAAAATAGCCAAAATGGCGGCTTCTTCTTCGCCATCGGTTATGATATGTTCTTTACTTCTTAAAAGATTTATGGCCAGACTCATTAAATGCATGGCCCCTAAAGCATGGTGGAAACGCGTGTGTAGTGCACCTGGATAAACCAAATGAGTCATCCCAAGCTGTTTGATGTAACGCAAACGTTGGAAATAAGGATGTGAGATCACATCGTAAACTAATTCGGACGGAATGCTGATGAAACCGTATACCGGGTCATTTATTATTTTCTTCTTGTTCAATCGTTAAAAATAGTTAAATAGATAGATACGGTACAAAAATTGCTATTTTTATTTATAGTTTGATTTACCTGCCAAAATTAAAAGGCAATACTTACCTATTTTTACAATAACATGCAAGAAACTAAAATATTATGGGCCGATGATGAAATCGACTTATTAAAACCTCATATATTATTGCTCAATGATAAAGGTTACCATGTAACTACATTTACCAATGGGAACGATGCGTTGGAGGCATTTGGAAAAGCTCATTTTGACCTGGTTTTTTTGGATGAAAATATGCCGGGGATGAGTGGGATTGAAACCTTATCGGCCATTAAAAACCTGAATCCAGATGTTCCTGTTGTGCTGATTACGAAAAGTGAAGAAGAAAATTTAATGGAGGATGCGATTGGTAGTAAGATTGACGATTATCTGATTAAACCTGTAAACCCTAAGCAGGTTTTGTTAACCATTAAAAAACTAATTGATAACAAACGCCTGGTAAGCGAGAAAACTTCTATGGCTTACCAACAGGATTTTCGACGATTGGGGATGACACTGGGCGACAGGCTGAATTACGAAGAGTGGGTGGATGTGTATAAAAAAATCGTTTTTTGGGAACTTGAATTAGAGAAACTGGATGATCCGCAGATGCATGAGATTTTAACCATGCAAAAACAGGAAGCGAATACACAGTTCACTAAGTTCATCGAAGAGCATTATCTCGACTGGATTAAAAATAAAGATAAAGCCCCCTTGCTTTCTAATGAGCTGTTAAAGAAAAAAGCCTTCCCTCATATTAACGATACCACACCTGTCTTTTTTATTCTGATTGATAATTTACGTTACGATCAGTGGAAAATCATTAATCCGCTAATTTCTGAATATTTCAGGATCGATGAAGAAGATATGTACACGAGCATTTTGCCAACAGCAACACAATATGCCCGTAATGCCATCTTTTCGGGCATGATGCCTTTGGATATGGAGAAACGTTTCCCTCAGCTGTGGCAGAACGATGATGATGAGGGTGGAAAAAACATGCACGAAGAAGCTTTTCTGGCCGATAACATTAAACGTAGTTTAAGAAAAGACTGTAAATTCAGTTATAATAAAATCCTCACTTTTGAGCAGGGGAAAGATCTTGTTGATCAGACCAATAACTTGTTGCAGAACGATTTCAACGCCATTGTATTCAACTTTGTTGATATGTTAAGCCATGCCCGCACGGATATGCAGATGATCCGCGAGCTGGCCAATGACGATGCTGCTTACCGTTCGTTAACCTTATCATGGTTTGAGCATTCGCCACTTTGGGACTTATTGAAAAAAATCTCACAGAAAAAGGTAAAAGTGATCATTACAACCGATCATGGAACCATCCGTGTTAAAAAACCGGTTAAAGTAATAGGCGATAGAAGCACAAACACCAATTTAAGATACAAGCAAGGAAGAAACCTTAATTTTAATGCAAAAGAAGTGTTTTTGATTAAAAACCCTCATGATGCTTTGTTGCCTAAAATCAACATCAGCAGCAGTTATATTTTTGCAAGAGAAGATAGCTATTTTGTTTATCCGAATAATTACAATCAGTTTGTGAATTATTATAACGAAACCTTCCAGCATGGAGGTATTTCACTTGAGGAAATGATTATTCCGGTGGTGACGTATTCGCCGAGGTAATAAAAGAGAATTGAGATACTAGATTTGAGATATGAGCCCAGTCGTTTTTAATAAGACCGTCCTCCTGAATTTATTTCAGGATCTGTCACGATGGTAAGGTCTTCGACAAGCTCAGACTGACAAATCACAAAATAACCAGGCAAAAGCAATGCAATTATGTATTACTTTTGCCTTTATTTTTTTAAAATGGATATCGAAGTTAACAGTTTAGCCGATTTACCTGCTGTTGCACAACAGCTTTCAGATTTTGCCAGTGGCCAAAAAGTCTTCATTTTTGAGGGTGATATGGGTGCTGGGAAAACA
>NZ_JBFTQI010000453.1:0-4831 GCF_056398925.1 Pedobacter sp. 01T416_2 | reverse complement strand
CATTCCCGCTCAGCAAATGTATGTCGGCAATGTGCGAGGTCAGTTTTTTCTTAATTCCGCACAGGAAAGAGCGAATCTCTATTTAGGCAAACTTTATTAGTGGCATATTTTTAGACAATTTCGACGGCTGTTGGCACTAGCGGTACAGAAGACCTTGTTTTTTTATCCCTTTTGCCTTTAACACCGAATCACCCACCATTTTTTGTGAATTCGCGCGAATTTTGGCAATCCCCAAAAGCAAAAACCCTGCTAATCGTGCGATTGCAGGGTTTGATACATTTTGATGGTCTTTAGTATGATCCCGGAGGGACATGTATACCTCCTGATCTGTTTAGACTGTAGCGTTAAACTTTAGGTAAGCTGTAGCCGTTGTGATACTGGGCCAACAGGTATTTATCGTTTACCTTCTGGTCTGTAAACTGATGTTTGGCATTGTCCCATGATAATTTTTGTCCGCTTCTGAAGGCAAGATTTCCCATTTGGGCAACGGTAGCTACATGCGCAGCATCTTGTATAGAACAATTCAGTTCTTCTTTTTTTCTGGATCTCACCACACTAAAGAAATTGACCATATGATTGTCCAGTCCATTGTCTGAAGATTTAACAAAGGGCTTACTCACTTTATTGCCGCTTACCTTTTCTTCAATAACTTCCCAGCCTTGCCTGTTGAGGATCAGCGTGCCGTTGTTACCGATATAGGCAATCCCATGGTTGCGGTTGTAAGAGCCGTTATCAATGCCCATGGCAGAATCCCATACCATGTTGAACTTGTCAAACTCATATAAGGTAGTGAGCGTATCAGGCGTTTCTTCATACAGATCGGGATAGGCGAAGCGGCCACCCAGTGCAGATATGGTTTTTGGTACGGGTGAATTCATGCCCAGCAAGCCATAATCCAATAAATGCACGCCCCAGTCGGTCATTAACCCACCGGCATAATCCCAGAACCAGCGGAAATTGAAGTGATATCTGCTGGCATTGAATGCTCTTTTATTCGCCGGCCCAAGCCACATGGCATAATCAACGCCTGCAGGGGGTAGGGTATCTGGTACTATGGGGGCAGGTTTCATCCAGCCCTGGTAACACCATACTTTTACCGTTCTGATATTTCCTAGCTGGCCACTCTTTACAAAATCAACAGCATCTTTAAAATGTTGCTGACTGCGCTGCCATTGACCTGCCTGCACAACCTTATTGTATTTTTCCTGCGCTTTGACCATGGTACTGCATTCGACAATAGAGTTGCCGACCGGTTTTTCGACATATACATCTTTACCTGCCTGTACTGCATGGATCATCATCAGGGCATGCCAGTGATCGGGTGTGCCGATAATTACGGCGTCGACATCTTTGTTATCGAGCAGCGCACGATAATCTTTATATCTTTTTACTTTCGCGGCGTCAACATTCATCGACTTTAATTCGGCCATCCTTTCATCAAGCACATTGGCATCACTGTCGCACAGGGCGATCAGGTTTACGCCCGGTACTTTGAGGGCCGCTTTGAGGTCGGACCATCCCATGCCTTTGATTCCTATTACACCAATATTGATTTGGTCGTTTGCGCTAATAGTCTTACTGAAAAGGGCATAGGCAGGATTGTCTAAGGCAGAAAGCAGGGCAGTGGTTCCTACTGCGGTTGCAGCGTAGTTGAGGAAATTTCTACGGTTTAACATTTAATTTAGGTTAGATTTATACTGAAAGTAAATTACAAAATAATTAGCGGAGCATCCAGGGTATGGGTAAAATTAATAAGAATGTTACCAGGCCGGCGCTTCTGTTCGAATCCCTTTTAAACAAAAAATCCGCCAAATTCGTTGGAGCATTTCTATGATCGCGCTGAAACGTACACTTAGTGCGAAGATCAGCACTTAATAGTATTTAATGCGGTTTAAATTTTGACTCACCTAATCGCTCTATATGTTTTAGATGCAATTGCTATTAATGAAATATTTTAAGTGAAAAATTTCAGGAAATTTCGGGATTGTGAATAAAAATTGATGAATTAAGAAGACTTAGAATAATTTTAATTTAACGACTTCCTGAATTCAAGAGGCGAAATATCAGTTTTAGCTTTAAATAATTTACTAAAAGATTGAGAATGCTCAAACCCCAATTCATAAGCAATTTCACTCACTGAAAGTTCAGTTGTTGAGAGTTTTYCTTTGGCTTTTTCAATCAGCTTTTCGTGGATGTGCTGTTGCGTGGTTTGTCAGGTTAAATTTTTCAAAAGACTCCGCATATAGTATTGCGACATATTGAATTTGTCTGAAAGAAGCCGAACACTCGGCAAACCTTGTTCTTTGAGATTATTTCCTTTGAAATAATCTTTGAGCAGAATTTCCAGACGTTCCAAAAATTGATGATGCGCTTTATAACGCGTAATAAACTGTCGCTGATAAAATCTTTGAGAATAATTCAAAAGCGTTTCTAACTGAGAAATAATAATGCGCTGACTGAATTTATCAATGTTGGTTTGATATTCCTGCTTGATGTTATCAGTAATTTGCTGGATTTTTATTTCTTCATCTTCGGATAAAAATAATGCTTCATGGACAGAATAGTCAAAGAATTCATATTTCTTGATTGCGCTTGCCAATGGCGTATTCCAAAGAAAATCCGGATGAATCATCATCATCCATCCGGACGGATTTTTGCCATTTTCTTCTCGTATGACGCTCAGAATCTGATGTGGAGCCATACAGAACATCACGCCTTCATCAAAATCGTAATCCTGCTGCCCATATCTATATTTATGATTCATATCTCTCTTGACAGAAATCATATAAAAATCAAACATCAAACGCTGCTTTCCGCTTTCCAAAGCCGGCGCCATATCTTCAAAATTAATCACACTGATGAGCGGATGTTTTGGCTTTGGCAAGCCACGCAAAGTGTGAAATTGAGAGATGGTTTTTATTCTTATTGGCGAATCAGACATCCGTTTAATATTTAATCAAATTTAATGAATATAAAGGTACAGACTATTTTGCCTCAGAGAAATAAACATCATTTTGCAAATCTTCCATCAAAGTTGGGTGTTGAGGATTCCAACCTAATGTTGTCTTAGTTACTTCACTTGAAGTCAGATTGTTAAGCTTTACAAAATGTGCAAACCAGCCGAAATGTGCTGCTGCTTCATCGTTTGTTAGGGAAACAAGTGGAATCTGCAATTTTTCTGCAATAAAAGTTGCAATGTCTTTAAATGGAATTCCCTGTTCTGCAACTGCGTGATATCTAGTTCCGCTTATAAAAGGTTTTTCCAAAGCTAATCGGTACAGTTTTGCTGCATCAAGTCTGTGGACAGCAGGCCAGAAATTATTGCCATCATTAATAATTGCAGCCTTTCTTTTTTCTTTTGCAATATTAATCGAGGTCGGAACAAAACCAATTACATCTCCTTTACCGTGAACAGATGGAGAGAGTCTTACAACGGCAACTTTCACACCTTTTGCAGCTACGGCGTCAGCTGCATTTTCTGTTGCGATTCTGGGATGCGGATTGTTTGCGGAAAGATCTTTTTCAGTTGTGATTCCCTCTTTTGAAAAAAGTGCAGTTCCTGAAGTGATGAGAAAAGATTTGTCTGTTCCCATTAAAGCTTCGCCTATTGTTTCAATCACTTTTCCATCAAGTTTACACATTTCCTCAAATCTTGTAAAATCGTGGACAAATCCTAAATGAATCACTGCATCTGAAGCGATAGCTCCTGATTTCAAACTTTCAAAATCGTTTAAATCTCCGCTGTGTGCTTCTGCGCCGGCTTCAATCAATTTGTTTACTGATTCTTGCGAACGAGCCAATCCCAAAACCTGGTGCCCATGGGCTAATAATTCCTGTACTACGGCAGTTCCTACGAAACCTGTAGCGCCTGTAACAAATACTTTCATTTTGATATAATTTAATGAAGCAAAGTTC
Organism: Pedobacter sp. 01T416_2; assembly: GCF_056398925.1. Classification (NCBI taxonomy): domain Bacteria; kingdom Pseudomonadati; phylum Bacteroidota; class Sphingobacteriia; order Sphingobacteriales; family Sphingobacteriaceae; genus Pedobacter; species Pedobacter sp. 01T416_2. The sequence continues at coordinate 916 of NZ_JBFTQI010000453.1, read as the reverse complement.
AGATTTCGTTTCTGTACTCTTGTAGCCGAAAAGTATTTTCTTGTAGCCGAAATGCGATTTATTGCATATTTTGGCATTTCGGGTAAATAAAATGAAAAGCTTGCAATCATTTGATCTACAAGATTTTACGTATTTTTTATGCTATTTTCTGTGATCCCGCTGGGATTGGCTCAGCCCTGAGCCTTTTACAAATCGAACCCAGGCCGGCGCTTCTGTTCGAATCCCAACAGACATAAAACAAAAAAACCTCACATTTCTGTGAGGTTTTCTGTGATCCCGCTGGGATTCGAACCCAGGACCACTACATTAAAAGTGTAATGCTCTACCAGCTGAGCTACGGAATCTACTTTGCTTAAAACGTTATCCGTTTCCTTTAAAGTGGTGCAAATATAGGGTTATGAAGCATTTCTTACAAATAAAAAATTGCCAAATGCGTTAGTGTATTGATTTATAGGCGAATTAATTATTTAGCTTCTCTTTTTTAAACTTAATTGATATTTTTATCGCTCCTAATTTAATATCAATCATGTATAGATTTCTTTCTGCTTTGTTTTTTTTGCCGCTTCTCTTTATATTTTCCTGTCAATCTAACCATGCTAAGGAAGAAGAAAAGGCTAAACACAAGCAAGATTCTTTAGCCTCATGCGAAAAAAATATGCCAAGCCGTTTTGGTGCGGTAAAAGATGCTTCAAGTTTCGCTTCCAATAATAAAGTAAGTCATGAAGGCATGGTTTTAATTCCAGCTGGCGAATTTGCCATGGGCGCTTCTGATAAAGAGGGCAGGGATGATGAATACCCACAACATCAGGTTAAAGTCTCTTCCTTCTGGATTGATGCTACCGAAGTAACCAATGCCAGTTTTAAAAAGTTTGTTGATGCTACCGGGTATCTTACTACGGCCGAACGTAAACCAGAT
>NZ_JBFTQI010000452.1:0-4833 GCF_056398925.1 Pedobacter sp. 01T416_2 | reverse complement strand
ACCCATGGCATTGAGAATGATGCCTATGAAAAACGTTAGAAAAAGCATTGCCGAAATTATGGATTTAAATTTAAATGCGATGCTAAATATTTTCCGGTATACGATTTTTCCACCTTAACTAAATCTTCGGGTATACCTTCAAATACCACCTGACCGCCGCCATCGCCCCCTTCCGGGCCGATATCGATTACCCAATCGGCACATTTGATCATGTCCATATTGTGTTCTATTACCAAAATAGTGTTCCCTTGTTCAATCAAGGTATTCAGCGCCTTTAGCAGTTTTTTAATATCATGAAAATGCAGACCGGTTGTTGGCTCATCAAAAATAAACAGCGTTTTATTGGCATTGTTCCCTTTAATCAAAAACGAAGCGAGTTTAATACGTTGTGCCTCACCACCCGATAAGGTATTAGAAGATTGGCCTAAATGTACATAACCCAGACCTACATCAACCAATGGATTTAATTTATTGAGGATCTTTTGTTCATCCTTAAAAAATTCTACCGCCTCTTCAATAGTCATATCCAAAATTTCAGATACGTTTTTCTCTTTGTAGGTTACATCTAAAACCTGCTGTTTGAAACGTTTTCCGTTACAGGCTTCGCAAGGCAGGTAAATATCGGCCATAAACTGCATCTCGATCTTCACCTCGCCCTCACCCTGACAAACATCGCAACGGCCACCTTCTACGTTGAAAGAGAATGCAGCTGGTTTTAAGCCTGCAGCTTTTGCCGATGCCAGACCCGAAAACAAGGCACGGATATCATCCCAGGCTTTAACATAAGTAACCGGGTTAGAACGGCTAGAACGACCAATCGGGTTCTGATCGACCATTTCTACAGCGCTTACCAGATCGTAATTGCCGAAAATGCCATCATAAGCACCCGTTTGCTCACCAGCGTAGTTGCCAATTGCCTTTTGTAATGCAGGATATAAGATTTTTTTAACCAAGCTGGTTTTACCCGATCCAGAAACACCACTTACGGCAGTAAAAACACCTAACGGAAACTTCACATCAATATTCTGCAGATTGTTTTCCCTTGCTCCTTTAATCAGGATGTGATCTTTCCACTTACGGCGTTTATCCGGAATGGCAATTTTTTCTATTCCCGATAGGTAACGGCCTGTTAAGCTATTTTTATCTTTTAAAATCTCCTCGTAATTACCACTGAAAACCAAATTACCGCCATGGGTACCAGCCTCAGGGCCAATATCAATAATGTAATCGGCTGCACGCATCATTTCTTCTTCGTGCTCCACCACCAAAACGGTATTGCCTACATTACGGAGCGAGATTAATACTTCGATCAGTTTATTGGTATCACGTGGATGCAGACCGATACTCGGTTCGTCCAAAACGTAAATAGAACCCACCAAACTACTTCCCAATGAAGTTGCCAGGTTGATCCTTTGCGATTCTCCACCCGAAAGCGTATTCGATAAACGGTTTAGGGTAAGGTAGCCTAAACCTACATTGTTTAAATAAAGGAAACGGTTATCAATCTCTGCCAATAAACGTTTGGCAATTTTGGTATCGTTGGCGTTTAATTTCAACTCGTTAAAGAAAACCAGTGCTTTTGCCAATGGCATCAGCACCACATCGATAATCGATTTCTCAGCAATCTTTACGTAAGATGCATCCTTACGCAAACGCGAGCCTTTACAATCAGGACAGGTGGTTTTGCCCCGGTAACGTGATAACATAACGCGGTACTGAATTTTGTAGGTCTGTTCTTCCAGTTCTTTGAAAAAAGCATCAAGGCCTGCAAAATATTTATTTCCTGTCCAAAGCAAGCGTTGCTCTGTTTCTGTTAAGGCACTATAAGGCCGGTGAATCGGGAATTCGAATTTTGGTGCAGCTTTAATAAAATTCTGCAACCATACATTCATTTTTTCGCCGCGCCAGGGGGCAATGGCATTATCGTAAATACTTTTGCTCTTATCAGGAATAACCAGATCTTCATCAATGCCGATTACGTTTCCATAACCTTCACAACGTTTACACGCACCATAAGGGTTATTGAAAGAGAAAAAATTCGGCGTAGGTTCTTCAAATTTTATTCCATCCAGTTCAAACCGATCGCTAAAATGTTTTGTTGTGCCCTGGCCTTCTACATAACAATCGCCTTTACCTTCAAAAAAAGCAGTCTGTGCCGAATCAGCCAATCTGCTTAATGTTTCTTCTTCCTTGTTGGTTACAATACGGTCGATCAGGATCTGAACTGTTTTATCATCCGTTAAGGCTTCATCCTTAAAGTCGGCATCATCTAAAACCGCTTCTATTTTTTCAATTTTATCGTTAATCAGAACGCGTAAAAATCCTTTCTGTAATAAAATAGCCAGTTCCTCCTTAATTGTACGGTTATTGTGCGGGTACAAAGGACAAAAAATAGTAACCGTTGTATCTTCGGGCATGGCATTTACATAATCAACCACCGTGCTTACCGAATCCTTTTTTACTTCTTTGCCCGAAACAGGCGAAATGGTTTTCCCGATACGCGAGAAAAGCAGTTTAAGGTAATCGTAAATTTCGGTCGAGGTACCAACGGTAGAACGTGGGTTGGAAGTAATAACCTTTTGTTCGATGGCAATTGCCGGAGCAATACCTTTAATATAATCAACATCGGGTTTATTCATCCGGCCCATAAACTGGCGGGCATAAGAAGATAAACTTTCTACATATCGGCGTTGCCCCTCTGCATATAARGTATCAAATGCAAGCGAAGATTTCCCCGAACCAGACATACCTGTTACCACCACAAGTTTGTTTTTTGGAATGGCAACATCGATGTTTTTGAGGTTGTGCACACGGGCACCTTTTATGATAATATTTTTATGCGGATCTTTTTCGGCCTCTTTTTTGCTCATGTATAGTAACGAATATAATGTATAACCCCAGAATGTTGTTAGGGTTTTAAGAACATACAAAAATAGGGTACTGAGACGGTTAATTTATTTTTTAACATTTTATTTTTTGCTTTTTGATAAAAAAATAACTTTCTTTGAACATTAACAACCTCAAAACCAAACTAACACACATCAAAAAACATAGGAGAGCAGCTATAGAAATTAAACATCTACAAATTAATTTTTAGCAAATAGTACGGGATTTAGTGTAGGTAAACCTATGAATTTACAATCATATAATGATCAGGACCTGGTAAAGGTATATATTGCCGGGAACGAGAATGGATTGCAGGAACTTTTAAGAAGACATAAAAGTAAAATTTATACCTCTATCTACTTATTGGTTAAAGACCAATATCTGGCGGAGGATATTTTTCAGGATGCTTTTATAAAAGTAATTAATACCCTGCGATCGGGAAGATATAACGAAGAAGGCAAGTTTTTGCCTTGGGTAATGCGTATTGCCCATAACTTGGTTATCGATTATTTCAGAAAAGAAAAGAGAACACCAATCATCACCAGTGCCGATGGAATGGATGTATTCAATATGCTACACTTTTATGATGAGAGCGCAGAAGATAAAATGCTTCGCGACCAGACCCATAAAGATTTGAAAGCAATGATCCATTTATTGCCTGATGAGCAGAAAGAAGTGCTTTTAATGCGTCATTACGCTGATTTAAGCTTTAAGGAGATCGCAGATTTGACCGATGTAAGCATCAATACAGCATTAGGCCGTATGCGTTATGCATTGAGTAATTTGCGTAAAATGCTTAAAACAAAGGAGATGACCTACAAAGGGTAGTAAAATTGTTACATAAAATTTTTTAGGGGTTGAAATAAAGCATCTGAACTATCGTTAAGTTTATAAAACTTATCACATTTTAGTTGCTTATGACAAAAACCTCTACATCAAAAACAAATGTAAATTTACCTACACCTAACATGTTTCAGCCTAGAACTGATATTGAATCTGACGCAGAAATCGACTTATTTTATGATCAAATAAAAGGTAAGTTAGATAGACTGGCTAAAAATCCTCAAGATGAAACCATCAACAAGATTTTAGCTTACAGCAGCGCAAAGTAGAAAATCTTTACATGAGCCAAAAAAGCTTGTTCCACAGGGTGGGGCAAGCTTTTTCATTTTATGAGTTCAATAGTTCATTCRCCATYCGTTCATTGGTAACTGCAAACCGGCTACGGTTTCATAATTGATGGTACTTTATTATCTTATAACTACTTACATACATTATAAACTATTTGGACATCAACTATTTGACCATATACTATCGACTATCTGACCATCAACCCATCCTACCTCTTCCCTCTTTTCCATAAATGGCCTAATTTTTACAATCTCCTAAAGCAAAAAGCCTTACCTTTGCATAGTGTAAATTTAACACTAAGTACGCTATGAACAAGAACTTGCTCCCACTCACTTTAGGCGGTTTAGGCATCGGGATAACAGAATTTGTTATGATGGGCCTGCTACCCGATATCTCAAAAGATTTAGCAGTAACCATTCCGCAGGCAGGGCATCTAATTTCTGCATACGCTTTAGGTGTAGTAATAGGCGCACCCTTATTGATCATGATTGCCGGCAAATATCCACCAAAAATGATATTGATTGCTTTGATGATCATGTTCACGGTATTTAATGCCTTCTCTGCATTCGCACCTACTTTTGATACCCTGTTTATTGCCCGATTGCTTTCGGGTTTACCACACGGTGCATTTTTCGGGGTAGGATCGGTAGTAGCCAGCAGAATAGCCGAAAAGGGAAAAGCTGCTCAGGCGGTATCGCTTATGTTTATGGGCTTAACCATCGCCAATATTGTTGGGGTGCCATTAGGTACCTTTATCGGTCACAATTTTTCCTGGCGGATCTCTTTTGCCGTTGTCGTATTTGTTGGCCTTGTTAC